>NZ_JAXDEO010000024.1:0-102864 GCF_035064975.1 Pseudomonas sp. YuFO20 | reverse complement strand
GCCTTTTTTGATGTTTGGTTGCGGGAGCCGGATTTGAACCGACGACCTTCGGGTTATGAGCCCGACGAGCTACCAGACTGCTCCATCCCGCGTCTGTGTTGGCCATTCTATAGAAATACGCGGGTGTGTCAACCTGCTATTTTGATAAAACCTGTTCCTGTTCAATCGCTTAGCTGTAAATTGCCGCACTCTGGAGGCCTGAGAGGCAGGCATGGCAAGGGCTGCGGCTCTATTGGAGTGAACTTCTCGATTGAGAAAATAAATTTCTGGCCGGTTCCAACGAATGAAAAAGATCCGTCCGGGTACTGGTGCTATATACAGTTATCAGTGAGATACTGTTTTTCCTACACCGCGTGACGCTATTTCTACTTCATGAACACCGCGTTGAAATGACCCAGCGAAAGATCATCCACGTCGATTGTGACTGTTTCTACGCCGCCATCGAGATGCGGGACGACCCGCGCCTGGCTGGAAAACCCCTGGCGGTAGGCGGGTCGGCGGACCGGCGCGGGGTGATTGCCACCTGCAACTATGAAGCGCGGGCCTATGGCGTGCGCTCGGCCATGTCCTCCGGGCATGCTTTGAAGCTGTGCCCGGACCTGACGATCGTGAAGCCGCGCATGGAAGCTTATAGAGAAGCGTCCAGGGAAATTCACACGATCTTTCGCGATTACACCGAGATCATCGAGCCGCTTTCCCTGGATGAGGCCTACCTCGATGTGTCGGACAGCGCGCATTTTGGCGGCAGTGCGACGCGCATTGCCCAGGACATTCGCCGGCGCGTCTCCAATCAGTTGCACATCACCGTCTCTGCCGGGGTGGCGCCCAACAAGTTCCTGGCCAAGATCGCCAGCGACTGGAAAAAGCCCAACGGCTTGTTTGTCATCACCCCGGATCAGGTCGAGGCGTTTGTCAGCGGCTTGCCGGTGAGTAAGTTGCACGGGGTGGGTAAAGTCACCGCCGACAGGCTGGGCAAGCTCGGCATCGTCGACTGCTCGCAACTGCGCGAGTGGAACAAGTTGGCGCTGGTGCGCGAATTCGGCAGTTTTGGCGAGCGACTCTGGAGCCTGGCCCGTGGGATCGATGATCGCCTGGTGCATAACGACAGTCGCCGCCAGTCCATCAGTGTCGAAAACACCTACGACGTCGACTTGCCGGACCTGCGCAGCTGCCTGGACAAACTGCCGGAACTGCTGGAAACCCTCGCATCGCGCATGGCGCGAATCGACAGCAGCTATCGGCCGGGCAAACCCTTCGTCAAAGTGAAGTTCCATGATTTCACCCAGACCACGCTGGAGCAGGCCGGGGCAGGGCGGGATCTGGGCAGTTATCAGTTGTTGCTGACCCAGGCGTTCAACCGTGGAGGTAAACCGGTGCGGTTGTTGGGGGTGGGGGTGAGGCTGGAGGATCTGCGGGGTGGGTTCGAGCAAATGGAGTTGTTTGAGCGTTAAAAATCAAAAGATCGCAGCCTGCGGCAGCTCCTACAGGGGAATGTGACCCCCTGTAGGCGCTGCCGAAGGCTGCGATCTTTTAACAGGCGCCTCAGTTCGGTCGCGGATCCGCCGCCACCAGTCGCCCGGCATCCTTGGTCAGGGACTTGAGGAATTCGGTCTGCAACTCCGGATCGTTGCGGGTCAGCTCGATCAGGCTTTGTTCCAGCTCGGTGGCTTCTTCTTCCAGGCCCAGCTCCGACAGGCGCTTGACCCGGTGCACCCACTGGCTCACTTCGTCGTCTTCAAGGTCGTCGTAAATCAACCCGTGGGCTTCGAGCAACTTGCCGCGCAAGGTGCTGCTGACGGCCAGCGACGAATCGCTGTGCACATCGTCCTTGGCGTCCTGGACGTTGATCTGCAGCTTGCTCAGGTGGTTGAGGTCATGTTCGGCGAACGGGCTGTCCAACAGGTTCAGGCGCAATACGCCATTCTTGTCGGTGCTCATCTCGAAGGTTTCCTTGCCGGCCTTGACTTCGACCGGACGCTCGCTCCAGGGCAGGCTCGAATACTCCGTGCGCTTGTCGAGCTGGACTTCGTCGATGCCGGCCAGGTTCTGCTGGGCGCGTCCGTGGGACTGCACGTTCATGAACGGGTTGAGCCCGGCGAAGCCGTAGCTGAACCAGTCCCGGGTCATGCTGTCTGGCAGATTGCCCAGGGCGAACACGTTGGCCACATTGGCGCCGACACCGGCCACCACCGCGACCGCGCCCAGCGGGATCTCATAGACCTCCCGCCAGGGTTGGTACGGGGTGTAGCGATCGTAATGGCGGGTGACCTCGAACTCGGTGACTTCAAAAGTCTTCTGCTCGTGGATTTTCACCCGGCGTTGCGGCAGCTCAAGCACCTTGGGCTCGCCAACATCGATCTGCAGGCTGTGATCGAGCAGTTTGCGCTCGACGCGTTCCTCGTGCTCGCTGCGTTGTGACATGTGATTGGCACAGCCGCTGACCAGCAGGGCGCCGCACAGGGCGGCACCACCGAGGCCTAAGGTGTTTCGCTTGAACATGACGTCTCTATCTGGTTTCAGCGGCGGATACGGGCCTGAAGGAAAGGCAGCACGTCGGCGACCGGCAGCGCTTGCGGCTCGGCCTCGGTACGGCTCTTGTACTCCAGGTTGCCTTCGGCAAGACCGCGGTCGCTGACCACGATCCGGTGAGGAATGCCGATCAGCTCCATGTCCGCGAACTTGATGCCCGGGCTGGTTTTCTTGTCGCGGTCGTCCAGCAGCACTTCGAAGCCGGCGGCAGTCAGTTCTGCATACAGCTTGTCGGTGGCTTCGCGAACCAGTTCGGTTTCGTAGCGCAGTGGCACCAGGGCAACCTGGAAGGGCGCCAGGGTGTCGCTCCAGATGATGCCCTTGTCGTCGTTGTTCTGCTCGATGGCAGCCGCGACCACGCGGGACACGCCGATGCCGTAGCAACCCATTTCCAGGGTGACCGGCTTGCCGTTTTCGCCCAGCACTTCGCACTTCATCGCCTTGCTGTACTTGTTGCCCAGCTGGAAGATGTGCCCGACTTCGATGCCGCGCTTGATTTCCAGGGTGCCCTTGCCATCCGGGCTTGGGTCGCCGCTGACCACGTTACGCAGGTCGGCCACGGTCGGTACTGGCAGGTCGCGTTCCCAGTTCACGCCGAAGTAGTGCTTGTCGTCGATGTTGGCACCGATGCCGAAATCGCTCATCAGCTCGACGGAGCGGTCGATGATGATTGGCAGCGGCAGGTTCAACGGGCCCAGGGAACCGGCGCCGGCGCCAATGGCGTCACGCAGTTCGGCATCGCTGGCCATGACCAGCGGGCTGGCCACGCCTGGCTGGTTCGCCGCCTTGATTTCGTTAAGTTCGTGATCGCCACGGATGATCAGGGCAATCAGCTTGCCTTCTTCCTCGGCATGCACGATCAGGGTCTTGATGGTCTTCTCAATCGGCAGATTGAATTTTTCCACCAGCGCGGCAATGGTCTTGGTGTCCGGCGTGTCGACCAGGCGCAGTTCTTCGGTCGCAGCGGCGCGCGAGGATTCGCGTGGCACGGCTTCGGCCTTCTCGATGTTCGCCGCGTAGTCGGAACCGTTGCTGAAGACGATATCGTCTTCGCCGGACTCGGCCAGCACGTGGAACTCGTGGGAACCGGCGCCGCCGATGGAGCCGTTGTCGGCTTCCACAGGGCGGAACTTCAGGCCCAGGCGGGTGAACACGTTGCAGTACGCCTGGTGCATGCGGTCGTACGTAACCTGCAGCGAAGGCTGGTCAGCGTGGAACGAATAGGCGTCCTTCATGATGAATTCGCGGCCGCGCATCAAACCGAAGCGTGGACGGATCTCATCACGGAATTTGGTCTGGATCTGATACAGGTTGATCGGCAGCTGCTTGTAGCTGCTCAACTCGTTGCGCATCAGGTCGGTGATGACTTCTTCATGGGTCGGGCCTGCGCAGAAATCGCGACCGTGGCGATCCTTGAAGCGCAGCAATTCAGGGCCGTACTCTTCCCAGCGCCCGGATTCCTGCCACAGCTCAGCCGGTTGAGTGCTCGGCATCAACACTTCGAGCGAGCCGGCGGCGTTCATTTCTTCGCGAACGACGGCTTCGACCTTGCGCATCACTCGCAAGCCCATCGGCAGCCAGGTGTACAGGCCCGAGGCGAGTTTGCGGATCATGCCGGCGCGCAGCATCAGCTGATGGCTGATCACGACCGCGTCGGAAGGCGTTTCTTTCTGTGTGGCAAGCAAAAATTGACTGGTGCGCATGGTTGGCCGTTATCGATTGCTGATGACGAGAAATGACGGAGCATTGTACGGGCGAGTTCCGCTGGCGTACAGGCGTGCGGTCGGTGCGGTGGCAGCAGGACGGAATTGACTCCGTCCTCTGTAGGAATTCTGCGGGTGTTTCCTAGGATTCTTCAACGACCTGGGTCGGAACCGGTTCAGGCGTTGGTGTCGGACCGGCGCGACGGTTCTCCTGGAACCAGTGCAGGGCGATCAGCAGCAGCGTCGGAACGCCCAACAGGGCGGTGATCAGGAAGAAATTGTGATAGCCAAACTTCTCTACCATGACCCCCGAATAACCACCGATCAGGCGCGGCAACAAGAGCATGATCGAACTGAGCAGGGCGTACTGGGTGGCGGAGAACTTGAGGTTGGTCAGGCTCGACAGGTAGGCGACGAACGCCGAGGTCGCCAGGCCCGAGCTGAAGTTGTCCAGGGAAATGGTCAGGATCAGCATGTTCAGGTCGGCGCCCATGTCGGCGAGCATCAGGAACAATATATTGGTGCCCGCCGACGCGACACCGCCGATGAACAGGATCGGCAGGATGCCAAAGCGCACGATCAGCAGGCCGCCCATGCCGGCGCCCACCAGGGTCATGATCAGGCCGAAGATCTTGCTGACGCTGGCGATCTGGTCCTTGGTGAAACCCATGTCGATGTAGAACACGTTGGCCATCACGCCCATCACCGTATCGGACATCCGATAGGTGGCGATCAGCCCCAGCAGCAGCAGCGCTTGCCAGCGATAACGCAGGATGAAGTCGTTGACCGGCGTCAGCACCGGCGCCAGGCCCCGGCGACCCATGGCCGACAGGCACAGGGCGGTGAGCGTGGTGTAGAGGATGGCGCGCAGGAACGCGCGGTCTTCGAGCAGCAGGTCGAGCAGGCTCACGCCTTCGAACAGCACGCTGGCAAAGTCGGTGTTGTACAGCTGGGTAAACATGGCTGGCACGGACACCAGCAGCACGATCAGGACGAACACCGAGGCCAGTTGATGGACGAAGCTGTAGCGCCCGGCTTGCAGTTGCGTACGCAGCGGTACGGCAGGTTCGCGCATGAACAACGAGGTGAGCAGTGCCGGGACCATCAAGGCGCCGAACAGCAGGTAAGTGCCGGCCCAGGCCGAATGCTTGTAGTTGAAGCCGGTGGAGCCGAAGCCTTCGGCGAAGAACAGGGCGCCGGCCGTGGCCAGCAGCGCCGCGATGCGATAACCGGACATGTAGCTGGCGGCGAGCGCCGCCTGGCGACTGTCGTCGGCGATTTCCAGGCGGTAGGCATCCACTGCAATGTCTTGCGTGGCCGAGGCGAAGGCGACGACCACCGCGATGGCGATCAGCCAGGACAAATGCTTTTGCGGGTCACAGAAGCCCATCCCGACCAGGCCGAGAATCACCAGCCCTTGCGACAACACCAGCCAGGAACGGCGTCGGCCGAGTTTGCCGAGCAACGGCAGGCGCCATTGGTCGAGCAGGGGCGACCAGACCCATTTGAAGGCATACGCCAGGCCGATCAGGCTCGCGTAGCCGATGGTTTCGCGCGCCACACCGGCTTCACGCAACCAGACCGAAAGCGTCGAGAACACCAGCATGTAGGGCAAGCCGGCGGCGAAACCCAGCAATAACAGTACAAGCGTCGAAGGGCTGGCATAGGCAGCAAGCGCGGCGCGCCAGGTTTTACGGGGCATGGGCTGGAGTCTGCCTCAAGAAATACGGAAACAAAGCGCGCACTCTAACCGCTGTGCTCTACCGGGCGCCACCCATGACGCTGAATATCAACACGATTGTTCTGGATACTGATGCCCTCCATGCGCAATCGTGCGCGCTGTTCGTCCCCGGAGGGACTGCCTGCGGGCAGGCTCAGGCGCCCGCCGGCACCGAGTACGCGGTGCCAGGGTAATTTGCTGTCGCCGGGCAGTTGGCTCAGTGTCCTGCCGACCCAGCGAGCGGCGCGTCCCAGTCCCGCCAGTTCGGCGAGTTGACCATAACTCACGACCTTGCCTTCGGGTACTGACGCGAGCGTCAGGTAGAGCGCCGTGCGTCGGATTTGCGCGGGACTGTCGGGTTGTTCTGTCGGCTCGATCACGTTCGCAGTTCCTGAAGTCGTTCGCAGTACCGTCTGTAGGGTAAATGCTGGATCGCCAATTGAGAAATGAACTCAATAGAAATAGTTGGGTCAGTCCTTGCTAGGGTCTTATTCCTGCGGATAATGCCGACTTTTTTTCGCGAACCTGAGCCTTTTATTTGCTTATGTTGTCTAGAACCTTGCTATGCCTCGCTGTCGTCACTGCCTCCACTCCCTTGCTCGCGGATACCGTCTGGTTGAAGAACGGTGACAAGCTGAGCGGCAAGATCATCCTGTTCGATGGCGGCAAGTTGCTGGTCCAGACCGAATATGCCGGCGCGGTGCCGATCGACTGGAAACAGGTCAAGACCCTGGAAAGTGATCAGCAACTGCTGGTCAAGCAGGACGCCTACACCGGCGAGAAGGCCAAGTCGCTGCACGCGGCGGATGACGGCAAGGTGACCTTGGAAAACGGTGATGGGCCCAAGACGGTTGAGCTGGCGAGTGTCCAGCAAATCCTCAAGCCCAAGCCGGTGGTGGAGGATCTGGTGTGGAAAGGCAATATCGATGCGGCCCTCGATTACCAGCGTGCCGAGAAAGATACCGATGATTACGACATCGACTTCAAGACCACTGCGCGTCATGGCCGCTGGCGGCACATCGCAGAAGGCGAGTACAACCGCGAGTATCAGGATGACGTGACCACCACGGACAATTGGCGGGGAGAGTACTCCCTCGACCGTTTCCTGACGGATAAATGGTTCTGGCAAGGTCGCCTGGTGTACAAGCGTGACAAGGTCGAAGACCTTTCCCGCCAGCGCACCGTCGGTACCGGTCCTGGTTACCAGTTCTGGGATGACGAGCTGGGCGCATTCTCCCTGGGCTCGCTGGTCAATCGCACGGATTACCAATTCAGCGATGGCAGCAAGGAGAACTTCTACTCTGTCGCGATGAAGTGGGACTACAACCGCTACCTGATTGGCAAGAAAGTGGAGTTCTTCACCAATGGCGAGGTGGGCAAGCCGCTGTCGGGCGTGGCCGAGTATGCGCTGGATGCTGAGATGGGGCTGCGTTACAAGGTGACTGATTGGGCGTCACTGAACCTCAAGGCCGAGCGAGACATCATCGACGGGACTGATGATGCTGACCTGGACAAGACCCGGTACACGGCAGGGTTTGGCGTGACCTGGTAAGACGCAAAAAGATCGCAGTCTGCGGCAGCTCCATGTAGGAGTTGCCGAAGGCTGCGATCTTTTTTTGCCTGTGAAAAACCTGCAGGCACAAAAAAGCCCCGCTGTTGAGGGCGGGGCTTTTTACTAAAGCAAGTACAAGTTAGATAACTTGAACTTCTTCAGCTTGCATGCCTTTCTGACCGCGGGTAGCGATGAAAGAAACCTGTTGGCCTTCTTTCAGGCTTTTGAAGCCGTCGGATTGGATAGCTTTGAAGTGAACGAACAGGTCGTCACCGGATTGTGGAGTGATGAAGCCGAAGCCTTTTTCATCGTTGAACCACTTAACGGTACCGGTTTGGCGATTAGACATGGTGTAACTCCTTGAACAAAGATAACTGCGACTCAGGAAAAACCCTGGCCGAGACTGAGTGCAAAGAGCAGGAAAAATTCTTGTAGATGGTTGGATCGAAATTCAACATATCGTGTAGAGATTCTCAGTGACACAAGCAGCACAGTGACGCCACCTTAACCCTTTTTCCGGAACGTGCCAATGCTTCTTGCGAAGGTTTCTCTGTTTTAAGGATCGACGGTGTGTCGGTTCGTCGCCAACGCAGGTAATTCCTGGATGTCCGGCGAGAATTGCAGCGCGCACTTTGAACCCGGCGGCGCGCCCGGTAAGATGCCGGACAGATTTTTTCCACCTCGCTATTCAGGACACCCGCCATGAGCATCAAATCGGACAAGTGGATTCGCCGCATGGCGCAGGAACACGGCATGATCGACCCTTTCGTCGAGCGCCAGGTGCGTGGCAGCGACGATAGCCGTGTGATCTCCTACGGCGTGTCCAGCTACGGCTACGATGTGCGTTGCACCAACCACTTCAAGGTGTTCACCAACATCAATTCGGCGATCGTCGACCCGAAAAACTTCGATGCGGGCAGCTTCGTCGACATCCACAGCGACGTGTGCATCATTCCACCGAATTCCTTCGCCCTGGCCAGCACCGTCGAATACTTCCGCATCCCGCGTAACGTATTGACCATCTGCCTGGGTAAAAGCACCTACGCCCGCTGCGGCATCATCGTCAACGTGACGCCGCTCGAGCCTGAGTGGGAAGGCCACGTGACCCTGGAATTCTCCAACACCACCAACCTGCCGGCGAAAATCTACGCCAACGAAGGCGTGGCGCAGATGCTGTTCCTTGAGTCGGACGAAGAGTGCGAAGTGTCTTACAAGGACCGTGGCGGCAAGTACCAGGGCCAGCGTGGCGTCACCCTGCCGCGCACCTGAGTCAGCCGTCTGACGAACCGTGGGAATTCCTGGGCGAGCGTACACTCTATGGAGTGTACTGTTCCGATCTGCGCAAGGCGGGTCGGGCCATCGCCCAGGAGTGCTATATGAAGATCGACCCCCGTATCAGTGCCGAACTGGCAAGGCTTGAGCCCAATCAGGTTGGCGTTTTGGCCTGGTCCTTGTTGGCACATCCGCCAATCAGCATGGCCGGTGGCATCCCCGGCCAGCCTGATCCCGATACCCCCAACGAACAACCGACCGAACCTGGTGAGCCGACGCTGCCCGACGAGCCGCCTCCTGCGCCGGTCGCCTGAGATATTCTCCTGTACCTGTGGGAGCGGGCTTGCTCGCGAAGGTCGTTAACGATGACGAGGGCTTCCTGACAATACGCGGTGCCCTTACGTCCATCGCGAGCAAGCTCGCTCCTACAGGGGCGAGTACACCGGCCATACTTCGTTGTCGCCGATGACAAAAATTCTGCAGTCGTCACCCCTTTCAACTTGATAGCCACCGGTGAACGCGCCGAAGGCCGGTAGCAGGCTGATTTCCTCGCCAAGCCTGAAACAGGCCAGCCGCAGGGTCTGCCGACCCCGACCGTGGAGCCGATAGACCGGATGCACGTGACCGGCAAGCACATGCCGATGCGGATGCGGCTCGGGTTCGTGCTGCAAGGCGAATGGCCCCAGCAACAACGGCTCAGGCACCACGCGAATGTTCAACGAGGCCGGCGGATCCCCGGCGCGCTTGTCGTGGTTGCCGCGAATCAGCGTGATGGCCAGCTCGGCGTTGCGTGCTCTCCAGTCAGCCAAGGCTTTCAGCGTGGCGCTCGCATGGGAGCCCGGACCGTGAAGAAAGTCCCCGAGGAAAATCAGCTGGCGGCAGGGCAGGGTGGCCAGTAGTCCATCGAGCACGGCGATATTGCGGCGGGTGGTGCCTTGGGGCACCGGTTGGCCAAGGCTGCGGTAAGCGGCGGCCTTGCCGAAATGCACGTCGGCGATCAACAGGGCTTGTTGCGCGGGCCAGTAGAGGGCTTTTTCCGGCAGCAGCCAGAGCTCCTCGCCGGCCAGTTGCACAGGGTAGGGCGTACTCATCAGGCTTTCCCTGTACTGGCGGTTTTCTCGAGGTCGCTGACCATGCGCCGGATGCGGTCGGCGAGTTTTTCTGAACTCATGCTCTCGCGCATGCGTTCCACCAGCAGTGGAAACCCAAGTGGCGTAGGACGTTTGACGTGATGCAGGTCGAGACTGAGTGAACTGATGTGCGTCAACGTCTGTTCCAGGCGATGAATATCCAGTTCCTCCCGTAGGACTTCTTCGCCGGCCTGGGCCAATAGCAGATTGCCTGCGTCGTACTGTTTGAACACTTCGAAGAACAACCCGCTCGAGGCTTGAACTTGCCGTGTGCTTTTCGGTGCGCCGGGGTAACCGGCGAACACCAGCCCGGCGATCCGGGCGATTTCCCGAAAGCGCCGCAAGGCGAGCTCTCCGGCATTCAGGCTGGCGACTACGTCCCCCAGCAAATGCTCTGGGCTCAACAACCCCGGGTTCAGTGCTTGTACCCAATCCACAGGGGTGGCGCTGAGCAGTTCCAGCCCATAGTCATTGACCGCGATGGAAAACGTCAGAGCCTGCTGCTGGCTGACTCGCCACGCCAGCAAACTCGCCAGGCCCAGGTGCACTTGGCGGCCGGCGAAGGGATACAGGAAAAGGTGCCAGCCCTCACGGGACTTCAGCGCTTCGGCCAGCAACGATTGCGACGTCGGCAAGCCAGACCAGCGTTGCTGCACCTCCAGCAGTGGACGCAATGCCTGCATTTCCGGGCCGCTGAACTCGCCGCGCGCCGCCGCACTGAACCGCTCCACCACCGCTTGCGCCAGTTCATTGGAAAGGGGCATGCGCCCGCCATTCCAGCGCGGTACCGCGGCTTTTTTCTCGGTGCTGCGCTTGACATAGGCGGTCATGTTTTCCACGCGCACCAACTCCAGCAGGCGCCCGGCAAACAGGAAACCGTCACCCGGCTTGAGCCGTGCGATGAAACCCTCTTCTACACTGCCCAGTTGCTTGCCACCGCCGCCCTTGCTCCAGAACTTCAATTGAATGCTCGCGTCGCTGACGATGGTGCCGATGCTCATGCGGTGGCGCCGGGCCAGTCGCGCATCGGGTACACGCCAGATGCCCTGATCATCCGGTTCAACCCGGCGGTAATCCGGGTAGGCTGTCAGGGAAAACCCGCCATGGCGTACGAAAGCCAGGGCCCAGGTCCAGTCCGCCACGCTGAGATCGCGATAAGCCCAGGCTGTGCGGACCTCATCAAACAACTCATCGGGCACAAACCCACCGCCCAGGGCCATGCTGACCAGGTGCTGGACCAGCACATCCAGGGGTTTATGGGGGGAGTTTCGCGGTTCGATCCGGCGCTGCGCTACTGCATCCTGTGCCGCCGCGGCTTCGATCAGCTCCAGGCTGTGGGTCGGCACCAGGGTCACCCGTGAAATTCGCCCCGGCGCATGCCCCGAACGCCCCGCACGCTGCATCAGCCGCGCCACGCCTTTGGCCGAGCCAATTTGCAGCACCCGTTCCACCGGCAGGAAATCCACTCCCAGATCCAGGCTGGAGGTGCAGACCACCGCCTTGAGTTGACCTTCCTTGAGGGCGCGTTCCACCCAGTCGCGGGTTTCCCGGGACAACGAACTGTGATGCAGTGCGATCAGCCCGGCCCAGTCCGGCCGGGCCTCAAGCAAGGCCTGGTACCAGATTTCCGATTGCGCTCGCGTATTGGTGAAGACCAGGCTGCTGGCGCTGGCATCCAGTTGCGCGGCGACCTGCGGCAACATTTTCAGGCCGATATGTCCGGCCCATGGGAAGCGTTCGATCCCGGGCGGCAGCAGCGTGTCCACCTGCAGTTTCTTGGGCGTGCGGCCTTGAACGCTGATGCCGCCGCCCTGTGGGATCAATACCTGTTCGGCGTGGGACTGATTACCCAAGGTCGCGGATACGCCCCACACGATCAATTGCGGATGCCAGCGGCGCAGACGAGCGAGGGCCAGTTGCAGTTGCACGCCGCGTTTGTTGCCAAGCAATTCGTGCCATTCGTCGACCACCACCATGCGCAAGGTCGAGAGCGCTGTTTGGGCGTCGGCTCGGGCGAGCATCAACGTCAGGCTTTCCGGGGTGGTAATCAGCGCGGTTGGCAGGCGTCGGCTCTGGCGCGCCCGTTCGCTGCTGCTGGTATCGCCCGTGCGCAGGCCGACACTCCAGGGAATCTGCGAATCCTGCAGCGGCGCCTCCAGTGCGCGGGCCGTGTCGGCGGCCAAGGCGCGCATGGGGGTTATCCACAATACGGTCAGGGGAGCGGCCACAGGTTTGCGTTTGCGAGGTGTTTCAAGCGCAGGCGAAGAGTGGGCGAAGCGATTGAGCGCGCCAAACCAGACCGCGTAGGTTTTGCCGGCGCCGGTGCTGGCGTGCAACAAACCGGACTGTCCTTGTTTTACTGCGGCCCATACCTGTTTCTGAAAGTCGAACGGCTTCCAGTCGCGCGCGGCAAACCAGCGTTTTGCGAAGTCGGTGGTGGTTCCCATGCCGGCGGTGTGCGCTCTGAGAGTGTTCCTTCAGTGACCACGGCGCAGCGCGAAAGGTTTAATGACTGAACGCGATTCAGAATTTCTCATATTCGGAAATAACTGTGTGTTTGGTTGAAACCTATTGGCCGATTGGTCGTGGTTTTATCGCTGCGCTGTTGTCCATGAACATGAAAAGGAACATTCAGATGAAGTCAGTTCGTACGGGGCATTTGCACGCCGATATGATCACGGAGGGTGGGAGGCATCTCGCGTTTCGAGCAGCGCCAATGCTCGAATACTTCGAGTTGCCAGGCCTGCACTGCCTTGGGGCGAGCAATGGTAAGGACAAAACGTTTTACATCTATCTGCCGCAGGGTATCGAGAGTGGCGGATTTCCTCTGGGGCTGTGTGAGCGCTCGCCCATGATCATTCATGTGACGGGCGACTCGGAAACGGAGTTGTATCGAGGGTCGCTTGATTTGATGGTAGGGGGCGACGCACAGTTTGCCGGAAGTTTCCGTGGCCTGGACGCCGAAGGTATCGAGGTGGAGAACGGCAGCTTCAGGCTCGAGCACGCCAGTGGCTGAGTTTCAAATGAAAGGGAAGCCCGTGCTTCCCTTTCATCGGCGACCGTTACTTCAGGTTGCCGCTGAGGAACTGTTTCAGGCGTTCGCTCTTCGGGTTGCCCAGCACGTCCTCCGGCGCGCCTTCTTCCTCCACCAGGCCCTGGTGCAGGAACAGCACCTGGCTCGACACTTTGCGCGCGAAGCTCATTTCGTGGGTGACCATGATCATGGTCCGGCCTTCTTCGGCCAGGCCCTGGATCACCTTGAGCACTTCGCCCACCAGTTCCGGGTCCAGCGCCGAGGTCGGTTCATCGAACAGCATCACTTCCGGCTCCATCGCCAACGCGCGGGCAATCGCCACCCGTTGTTGCTGGCCGCCGGAGAGGAACGCCGGGTACTGATCCGCTACGCGCGCCGCCAGCCCGACCTTGTCGAGGTAACGCCGGGCACGGTCTTCGGCTTCCTGCTTGCTGCAGCCCAGCACCCGGCGCGGGGCCATGGTGATGTTTTCCAGCACCGTCATGTGGCTCCACAGGTTGAAATGCTGGAACACCATGGCCAGGCGGGTGCGGATCCGTTGCAGTTCATCGGCATCGGCCACGTGCATGCCGTGACGATCCTTGATCATGCGGATGGCCTGGCCGTCGAGGCTCATGGCGCCGTCGTTGGGTTGTTCGAGGAAGTTGATGCAGCGCAGGAAGGTACTTTTCCCGGAGCCGCTGGCACCGATCAGGCTGATGACGTCACCCGTGTTGGCCTTGAGCGAAACGCCCTTGAGCACCTCATGATCGCCATAGCTTTTATGCAGGCCTTCAATGGTCAGTTTGTACATGGAGCATGCATCCTCAAGGCGAAAGTAGGTAGCCGCTGCGATAGGCTTCGGCGCCCGCGACGTGGGCGATCACCATGCCGGCCGTGGCCATGCGGCGCAGCGAACGGGCGTACATCAAGCCGGCGGCGGTGCAATGGACAGGCGTGACGCGGTCGCTGATCGGGTCAATGATTTCGGCGATCAGTTGCCCGGCTTCGAGGTATTGCCCCGGCAGGGCACTGAACACCAGCAAGCCGCCGACCGGGGTCGCCACAGGTTCTACCCCGGCCAGGGGAGTGGCCGGGTATGGCAGGTCGGGCAATGGCGCCGGTTCTCCGGCAATCGCGCCAAATTGAATCAGGTAATCGATCAGCGCCTGGCTGTCGAGGCTGGCCATTGGGTGACTGACGTCGCCCTGGCCGCGCAGTTCGACGGTGACCGAAAAACTGCCATGGGGAATGTCGAAGTGTTCGCCGAAGCGCTCTTTCAGCTGCCACCAGAGCAGGGTGAAGCATTCATCGAACGACTGGCCGCCGGAATCGGTCGCCAGAAGACTGGCCTGCGCACCAATGTGGCGGGCCAGCGGCTCGACCTGCGGCCAGGCCTCGGGCGTGGTGTACAGGTGGGCGACAGCCTCGAAATCGCAATGCAGGTCCAACACCATGTCGGCGTCGCAAGCCAGCCGTTGCAGGGTCAGGCGCTGGGATTGCAATTGGGTGCTGGCGGTTTGGCGCGCCAAGGCATGGCGCAGGCTGTCGCGGATCAGTTCGAGGTTGCGCTGCGGATCGTCGCCGAGTTGGCCTTCGATCGCGTTGCCGACCTCTTCGCTCAAATCAACGAACCAGCGGTTGAAGTTCTGCCCGCTTTCGAGCTCATAGCGGCCCAGCGGTACATCCATCAGCACCTGTTCCAGGCCGGCCGGGTTGGCCACGGGTACCAGGACGATTTCGCTGCGCAGCCGGCCGGCGGCTTCCAGCTCCGCCAGGCGTTGCTTGAGGTGCCAGGCCACCAGCATGCCGGGCATTTCATCGGCATGCAGGGACGACTGGATGTAGATCTTGCCCTTGGCCGGTTGTGGGCCGAAGTGAAAACTGTGGATCTGTCGTGCGGTCCCCGGCAAGGGGGCCAGCAGGTCGTGTATCTGGTGGCGCATTTTTCTTGTATCCCGAAGCGGGTCCTAGTGGGTCGGCCCGAGGAAGGCCAGCCAGCGGCGTTCGGCGAGGCGGAACAGGCCGACCAGCGCAAAGGTGACGGTCAGGTAGATCAGCGCGGCGATGCCAAACGACTGGAAGGTCAGGAAGGTCGCCGAGTTGGCGTCCCGCGCGACTTTCAGGATGTCCGGGATGGTCGCGGTGAACGCCACGGTGGTCGAGTGCAGCATCAGGATCACTTCGTTGCTGTAGTACGGCAACGAGCGACGCAGCGCCGAAGGCATGATCACGTAGGCATACAGCTTCCAGCCTGTCAGGCCGTAGGCCTTGGCCGCTTCGACTTCACCATGGGCCATGCTGCGGATCGCCCCGGCGAAAATCTCCGTGGTGTAGGCGCAGGTGTTCAGGGCAAACGCCAGGATGGTGCAGTTCATCGCATCGCGGAAGAAACTGTCGAGCACCGGTTGCGCGCGCACGGCGGCCAGGCTGTAGATCCCGGTGTAGCAGATCAGCAACTGGATATACAAAGGCGTGCCGCGGAACAGGTAGGTATAGAACTGCACCGGCCAGCGGATGTAGGCGTGCGGTGAAACCCGGGCGATCGACAGCGGAATCGAGACGATGAAGCCGATGAAGATCGACGCACTGAGTAACCACAGGGTCATGGCCAGGCCAGTGATGTTCTGGCCGTCGGTGTAGAGGAAGGCTTTCCAGTATTCCTGCAGGAGTTCGATCATCGTACGGCCTCCCGGGTACCGGCGGCGTAGCGACGTTCGAGCCAGCGCAGAATGAAGTTGGAGGCGCTGGTGATCATCAGGTAGATCAGGGCGGCGAGTACCAGGAAGTAGAACAGTTGATAGCTGCTTTTACCCGCATCCTGGGCAGCCTTGACCAGGTCGGCGAGGCCGATGATCGACACCAGTGCAGTGGCCTTGAGCATCACCATCCAGTTGTTGCCGATACCCGGCAGGGCATAGCGCATCATTTGCGGGAACACCACGATGCGAAAACGCTGGCCGCGCTTGAGCCCGTAGGCAGTGGCCGCTTCGACCTGGCCGCGAGGCACGGCGAGGATGGCGCCGCGGAAGGTTTCGGTGAAGTACGCACCGTAAATGAAGCCCAGGGTCAGAACGCCTGCGCTGAACGGGTTGATCTCGATGTATTCCCATTCCATGTAGTCGGTGAGCGACGTCAGCCAGGTTTGCAGGCTGTAGAAGATCAGCAGCATCAGCACCAGGTCCGGCACTCCGCGAATCAGTGTGGTGTAGCACTGGGCAAGCAGGCGCAGCAATTTGACTTTTGACAGCTTGGCACTGGCGCCGAGCAGGCCGAGCAATACGGCCACCAGCAGCGACATCGCCGATAACTTGATGGTCATCCAGGTGCCTTCCATCAGCAGCGGGCCAAAGCCCTTGAGGCTGAAGGCGGAGAGCCCCAGGTTTTGTAAGAGGTTTTCGAACATAAATCAGCAACCTGATCGGATGAAAAAAGCGCCCATCGCGAGATGGGCGCCGGGCATTACTTGCCGCTGTACAGGTTCAGGTCGCCAAAGTGTTTCTTTTGAATGGTGGCGTAGGTGCCATCATCGTGTAACGCTTTGATACCTTTATCCAAAAGGGCTTTCAGCTCGGTGTTACCTTTCTTAATACCGATTGCAGTCTTGGCTGGCAGCAGTTCGCTGTCGACTGGCTTGCTGATTTCGTAGCCTTCGCCTTTTGGCGACTTCAGGAAGCCGAGTTCAGCTTGCAGCATGTCCTGGATCGCGGCGTCGAGACGACCGGAAGTCAGGTCGGAATACACCTGGTCCTGGTTCTGATAAGCCTGGGTTTTCACCCCTGCCTTGTCCAGCACGGCCTTGGCGTAGGCTTCCTGGATGGTGCCTTGTTCGTAGCCGACGGTCTTGCCTTTCAGCGAAGCGACGTCTTCGGTCAGGCCAGAACCTTTCTTGAACACGTAGGCGGTCGGACCGGAGAACAGCTCGTTGGAGAAGTCGATGACTTTTTCGCGGGCTGGGGTGACGGTCATCGAAGAGATCACGCCGTCGAATTTATTGGCTTTTAGGCCAGGAATCATGCCGTCGAAATCGCTTTCGACCCATTTGCACTTGACCTTCAGCTCGGCGCAGATCGCGTTCCCCAGGTCGATGTCGAAACCAACCAGGTTGCCGTCGGCCGCTTTCGACTCGAACGGTGCATAGGAAGGGTCAACACCAAAACGCAATTCCTTGTATTCCTTTGCCAGCGCGGAACCGGCTGCCACGCACAACGCCAGTGCAGAAAGGGTCAGCAATGCTTTTTTCATTATTCAATCCCTAAGAACCAATATGAGCGCTTGTGGCGCAGAATTATTGTTACTGGTAAGCGTAAGCCCTGATGAAAGTAGCAATTTCCGAACCATAGTGCCGAACAAGCGTTTAAAAGGTTTTCGGGAAATTGCAGGAGGCGATTAGTGCACGAAAATGGGCGTGATGAAAAGCCCGCACTTTTTTGGTTCTGCGCGGTGCTCGCAAAGATTGGGTTCAGCCGAGCAAATCCTGCAATGTACCCAGGTGATCAGCTTCTTCGACCGACTTGTCCTGGCGCCAGCGCAGCATCCGTGGAAACCGCACGGCAATCCCGCTTTTGTGGCGTTTGGACAAGGCAATGCCCTCGAAACCCAGTTCAAACACCAGGCTCGGCTTGACGCTGATCACCGGGCCGAATTTTTCCACCGTGGTTCTGCGCACGATGCTGTCGACCTGGCGCATCTGCTCATCGGTCAACCCCGAATAGGCCTTGGCGAACGGCACCAGCGCGCGCTCGCTGGCGTCCGGTGGCGCGTCCCAGACGGCGAAGGTGTAATCGCTGTAGAGACTGGCCCGGCGGCCATGACCGCGCTGCGCATAAATCAGCACTGCGTCGACACTGAAGGGGTCGACTTTCCATTTCCACCAGACCCCCATGTCCTTGGTGCGACCGACGCCGTAGAGCGCGTCCCGAGCCTTGAGCATCATGCCTTCGACCCCGAGCTTGCGCGATGCTTCCCGCTGCCGGGCGAGGTCGAACCAGTCTTCTCCGGTCAACAGCGGCGAGGCGAGCAGCAGTGGATTGTTGGCCTGGGCGATCACCTGCTCCAGCTGACTGCGCCGTCGGCTTTGCGGTTGGTTGCGCCAGTCCGCGCCTTCCCATTCCAGCAAGTCGTAGGCGAGGATGACTACCGGCACGTCATTGAGAATCTTGCGGGTGAGGTTCTTACGGCCGATCCGCTGCTGCAACAGGGCGAAAGGTTGCACGGCGGGGGCGTCCGGTGGCGGATCGAAGGCATCTTCGGTCGCCGATCGAGTGGTTTTCCAGGCAACGATTTCCCCGTCGATCACGGTGCCGTCGGGCAGGCAGTGGATCAGGCTGTCGAATTCCGGAAAGCGATCGGTGACCAGCTCTTCACCCCGCGACCAGATCCACAGGCGCCCATCGCGCTTGACGATCTGCGCCCGGATGCCGTCCCACTTCCATTCCACCTGCCAATGGCTGGCGGCACCGAGCAGCGCTTCAAATTGTTCGACCGGTTGCGCCAGGGCATGGGCGAGGAAAAACGGATACGGCTGACCGCCGCGTTGCGCATGCTCGTCGGGCGATTGCGCGGCGATCAACTTCAGGTAGCTGGCGGCACTCGGCCGGTTGGACAGGTCGGTGTAGCCCACCATGCGCTGGGCCACGCGCTTGCTGTCCAGCTGCGCCATGGCGGCCAGGGCCCGGGTCACCAGCAACTTGGAGACGCCGACGCGAAAGCTGCCGGTGATCAATTTGATGCACAGCATCAGGCTGGGACGGTCCAGTTGCGACCAGAGCACCGGCAGGCGTTCGGCGAGCACTTGCGGGGATTCGCCGCGCAATGGCAGCAGTTTTTCTTCGATCCACACCGCCAGGCCGTCGTTGGAGCGGTAGGGCATCTCCGGCAGCACCAGGGAAATGGTTTCCGCCATGTCGCCGACCGCCTGGTAACTCTCTTCGAACAGCCAGGGTGAAAGCCCGGAATACGCGACGGCCAACTCCCGCAGCACGCGCACCGGCACCAACTGCCTGGGGCGACCTCCGGACAAAAAGTACACCGCCCACGCGGCATCTTCCGGTGCAGCCTGGGCAAAGTAATCCTGCATCGCCGCCAGCTTGGCGTTGCTCGACGTCGTGGCGTCGAGCTCGGCGTACAACTGGGCAAACGCCTTCATGGCGACGCCTCGATGGCTTCGGCTGTCGATGCCTCCTCTTCGTCGCCGTACTCGGTACTGAAGCCTTGGGCATCCAGGCCTTGTTCACGCAGGTGGCGCACCAGTACTGCGACTGAACCGTGGGTGACCATCACCCGTTGCGCACCCGTCTGTTCGATGGCCCAGAGCAAACCGGGCCAGTCAGCGTGATCGGACAGCACGAAGCCGCGATCCACACCGCGTCGCCGACGTGCCCCGCGCAAACGCATCCAGCCGCTGGCGAAGCCGTCGCTGAAGTCACCGAAGCGGCGCATCCAAGTGCTGCCACCGGCGGAGGGTGGAGCGATGACCAGCGCTTTACGCAGGATTGGATCGTTTTTCTGGAAGTCGCCGGCATAGAGCGTCGGTGGCAGGTTTATTCCACTCTCGCGGTAAACACGGTTGAGCGGCTCGACCGCGCCATGGGCCAGGATGGGCCCCAGGCTGGCATCGATGCCGTGGAGGATGCGCTGGGCCTTGCCGAAGGAATAACAGAACAGCACGCTGGTTTTGTCTTGCGCGGCGTTGGCTTGCCACCACTGGTTGATCTCGGCAAACACTTGCGCCTGGGGCTGCCAGCGGTAGATCGGCAGGCCGAATGTCGACTCGGTGATAAAGGTGTGGCAGCGCACTGGCTCGAAGGCGGCGCAGGTGCCATCGGGTTCGATCTTGTAGTCGCCTGACGCCACCCAGACTTCTCCGCCATATTCCAGGCGCACCTGGGCCGAGCCGAGGACGTGGCCGGCGGGGTGGAAACCCAGGGTGACGCCGTGATGCAGCAGCCGCTCGCCATACGCCAGGGTTTGCAGGTCGATGTCCTGGCCCAGTCGCGCACGCAGAATCCCCTCGCCGGGTGCCGCCGCCAGGTAATGCTGGTTGCCAGTACGGGCGTGGTCGCCATGGGCGTGGGTGATGACCGAACGCTCGACCGGCCGCCACGGGTCGATGTAGAAATCGCCAGCAGGGCAGTACAAGCCTTCGGGGCGCGCGATGACAAGGTCCACGTTGTTATCCAGGTGGAGGGGCTTGTTAGCTAGGAGGCTGGCGCGCAGGGAGAAGTTCTATCGGGATTTCCCGGTTAAACCACCTACCTCTGTAGGAGCGAGCTTGCTCGCGAAAGCGGCCTCACATTCAACATGTATGTTGACTGGTACTCCGCCTTCGCGAGCAAGCCCGCTCCCACATTTTGGCTAGGCGTTATTTGCCAGGTGTCAGGGTCAACCGCTTGGTCCCATACACCCGGTCAAAATTCACCGGCTGCATCGGCAAGCTCTGGTACTGCCCCTTCAGCCACGGCTCGATGCCGTTGAGGTAGTTCGGGCTGGCCGGGTTGCCGGACTGGCCGGTGGCGATCTGGCCCATCAACGGTTCGGGCTGGCCGAAGTCGACGATCAGACGCATGGCCGGTGCCCGCGTGGTGTTGAAGTCCTGGCCTACCGCATACGCGGCCGTGTTGAGGGTCGTCTGGTCGCCGCCAGCCGGTTGTGGCCCGCGCACAGTCTGGCCACTGGTGTTCTTCCACTCATAGCGGTGAAGTTTGCCCCACTGCCAGGCTTTGTGATCGCCGCCCAACTGACTGTCGCCCGCGCTGATCGCTGCTGCGAGGCTGCGGGCGAGGATCGCCGGTTTGTCTTCTTTCTGCGCGGTGTGCACATCGTCCCAGAACGGACTGTCTTCACGCCCCAGCAAGTGATCGGCCTGCGCCGCGTAGGACAACGAGCCATTGGCGATGAAGGCTTGCCAAGCCGGGCTGCCTTGCGGTCCCAATTCATCGAGGAAAATCTGCCGGGTGCTTTCCTGCAGGAACAGCTGGTAGATCGCCGCGTCGGCAGAAGTCGGGCTGAGTTTGCCGTCAAACGCCATCAGGCGGGTCAAGGCCTCGCGAGCCTTGCCACGATCGGCCACTGGCAAAGCCTCGATGGCCTGCTTGAGCGGCTGGGACATACCCGGTGCCTCGAACATTTTCTTCAGCTTGGCGGCGAAGGTGGTGGTCTGGTCGTACTGCATGGCGATCAGGCTGCGGGTGTCATGTTTGCCCACGCCGGCCAGCTCGGCCAGGCGTTCGCCACGTTCCGGTGCCGACCAGGAATTGGACAGCTGCATGCCATAGCCATGGGGAATGACCCGCTGGTTGGCGGTGCCGAGCCAGCCCTGGGCGGGGTCCTGATCGTAGGGGTGCAGCATCGGGTCGGCGTAACCGTCCCAATCGTAACGCCCCTCCCAACCCGGCGAGGGCAGCAGGCCTTCGCCTTCGCGGCGGTTCGGATAACGACCGGTGACCTGCCAGCCAATGTTGCTGGCATCGGCAAACACCAGGTTCAGGGCAATGGCGCGAATTTCGCGGCTGGCGTCCGAGGCTTTCTCGACGTTCTGCGCACGGGACAAGTCAAAGAAGGCGTCCAGGCTCTTGTCGTCGGTAAAGCTTGGCGTTTGCAAGGCCAGGCCGAAACCGCTGCCCTGGGCCAGGCCCTGGGCACTGTTGAGCAGGGGACCGTGGCGGGTTTCGAACACGGCTTCGCGAATCGGCCGCTGGCCTTTGACGAAGTAGGTTTCGTTGCGCACGATCGCCGGCTGCCACTTGCCAGCGGTTTCGTAGGACAGCCCGTTGCCCTGGCGTTTGATTTTTTCCAGGAACAGGTCCTGGTTATCGCCCATGACGGTCGTCATGCTCCAGGCCACTTTGCCGTTGAACCCGTCCAATATCATCGGCAAGCCGGCGATGGTCGCCCCGGAAGCCTGATACTTCGGTGCGCGGATCTGCACGTAACTGAACAGCGATGGCACCCCCATCGGGCCATGGCTGTCGCTGGCCAGCAGGCTTTTACCGCTGCGGCTGCGTTGCGGGGCAATGGCCCAGTTGTTCGATGAAGTGGCGCCCAGCAGATTCAGCCCGGACAGCTGGTCGGTGGCCTTGCTGATGTCAGCCAGCCCCGGTACTTGGCCGTTGAGCTTGATGCCCTGGAGCTTTTCACTTTCGCCCAGGGGCAGTTTTTCATCCGGGGCCGAAGGGGTCAGCCACGGCAGTTTGTCGGTGGTGACGGTCTGGGCCAGCACCAGCGAGGCAATCTCCTCGGGCAGGTTGGCGGACTGGCTGAAGTTGAACAGGCAGAAAATCAGCGCCGAATCTTCCGGCTGCCAGTACTCGGGCTTGTACCCGGTGGCGACGAGGTCGGCTGGCAGCTTGTCGCGGTAGCGGAACAGATAGGCGTTGACCCCGCGGGCATAGACTTCGAAGAAGCGCTTGAGGCGCGCAGAAGAGGCCTTGTACAACTCGCCGGCGTTTTTCTTCAGGTTGACCGCGCGCATATAGCGGTCGGCGTCCAGCACGTCCGAGCCCTGCATCTCGGCCAATCGACCCTGGGCGAGCAAGCGCAGGGTGACCATCTGGGTAATGCGGTCACTGGCGTGCACATAGCCGAGGGCGAACAGCGCATCGTGAAAACTGTTGCTTTCGATCAACGGCATGCCCATGGCATTGCGCCGCACCGAAACGTTCTGCGCCAGCCCTTTGAGCGGCTGTACGCCAGAGGTGGGCGGGAGGGTGTCCTGGGCATTGAAGCTCTGACAACCGGTCAGGCTTAAAATACCCGCCACTGCTGCGGCAACGCCGAACCGGGGTAGAAAATGTGAAAGGGCTGGCGAGGCCATGGCAAAGCTCCTGCGGGGTAGAGGCGGCGGCGCGCAATAAAGGCGCTACGTTAGTGAGCAGGAGGGGCCCGCGCAAGCGGGGCGCGGGGTTATTTCAACAACCCGCCTGATGGTGCCATCCGTCGAGCCTGTTATTTCTGACAGTAGACAATCAATTGTGCCGAAGGGACTCTGGTTTCCTGCTCACGCTGAGGGTGTTCAGCGTTCCAGGCGACGGAGTTTGTGCATGAACAGCAAATGGCTGGTTAGCTTCGTGGCACTCTGCCTCGGTGTCGGCGCACTGTTCTTTTCGGCGAAGCAGGCGACGGTCGAGCGCAGCCCCTATGCCTTGTTTGAGCCACACATGACGGTTGGGCAAAAAGCCGAGGTGCAACAGCAAATCGACCGACAACTCCTTAGTCAGTCCGGAGGGCATCAAGTCAGTTCGACTCAAGTGATTTACGACAACGGTGCCGTTGTGCTGACCTTTCCGGTACCCGGCGACGAAGGTCAGTCAGATCGCGCCTGTGATTACGGTTACGTGTGTCTGTGGAGCGCTGCGGATTTCGCAGGCAGGAAATTGTCGTTGCTCAGCACTTCGAAAAGCCGGCCGGTCAATCTGTCCGACTACGGTATGAGTGCCCAGGTCGCCTCCTGGCAGCACAACAACAAGGCCCATTCAGTGAAGATCTTCGGCGTGGATGGGCCTGGCGCCAGGGGCAACATGGTGATGAGCAATATCAGGGAGGTGATCCTTGGCAAGGGCTGCTGTCCGTTCAGTATTCCCGAAGATATCCGCATCATCGACACTTGGACGGAGATCACTGCCCAGCGCCGACTGACCGGGCATAACGCTCGGATCGTGAGCATCGCATTCGCCCCCATGTCCATGTTGTTTGCGCAATAGGCAGTCGGACAAACCATCCACTCGCTGAACCGATTTTGTCCTCAATACTGGCCGACTAGTGGCCTTGCAAGCCCAAGGCCGATGTCTATGCTGACGCGTAACTAACCATGTCGACCGTTATCGGCGGATGTGGTCCCTCGAACCAGACTGTCAGAGTGCGCAACCCAAGGCACCAACACACTTGCAGGACGTTATCCGGAAATGGAGTTCGCTTATGAGCACGTTAGGGCTGGCCCGACCCCGGGCTATCAAGAGAAGGATGTCTTGATGAGAGTGTCGTTATAAGGACCCCCTCCGATCGAACATCACCAATCACCTGATGGGTTCCTCCTCCTTGGAGGAACGCGTGTGCCTGTTCTGTTGAACGTAGTGGTGGATTTGAAAGACCGGCAACTTTCATAAACGCGCAAAGGTGATACGACCATGTTTAACCTGCATCACAAGGCTGACCTGCTGGAAATCGAACGTTTCAGCTGCGCGCTGACCGAAGCCAACGCCAAGCTGGCTGCGGTCAGTCGGTCAATGGCGATGATTGAATTCACCCCCGATGGCGTCGTCCTTGAGGCCAACGAGAATTTTTGCAAGGCCATGGGATACAGTGCCGAAGAAGTACGCGGCAAACATCACCGGATATTCTGTGAAGAGGCGTTTTACCGCAGCGAGGAGTACGCCAGGTTGTGGCGTGATCTCGCCCGGGGCGAACCGATCAGCGGCACTTTCCTGCGCTTGAACAAGAGCGGCAAGGAGACCTGGCTCGAAGCCAGCTACATGCCGGTGCTGGGTCCCGATCGGCAGGTGCGCAGCGTGATCAAGGTGGCTACCGACATTTCCGCCCGGGTCAACCAGGACCACGAAAACCAGAGCAGGCTCGCCGCCATTGGCCGCTCCATGGCGGTGATCGAGTTCACCCCCGAAGGCCGTGTGATCACGGCGAACGACAACTTCCTGAAAACCACGCAATACTCGCTCAATGAAGTCGTCGGTCAGCATCACAGCATGTTCTGCCATCGCGCCGAAGCGGAATCCCAGGGCTACAAGAACTTCTGGGCCTCGCTGAACCGTGGCGAATATCACTCCCATCGATTCGAGCGCAAGAGCAAACAGGGCCAGACGATATTCCTGGAAGCCTCCTACAACCCGTTGTTCGACGCCAAGGGCCGCCTGTACAAGGTGGTCAAGTTCGCCAGCGACATCACCCAACAGATGACCACCCTGCAATCCGCCGCGGACTCGGCCCACAGCACCTCGGTGCAAAACGACGCCTGCGCGCGCAAGGGCTCCGAGGTCGTGCAGCAGACGGTGCAGATCATCCAGGACATCTCCAAGGACTTGAACCAGGCGGCGCTGAGCATCGATGCGGTGAACAAGCAGTCCGAGATCATCGGCTCGATCGTCCAGACCATCCGCGGGATTGCCGATCAGACCAACCTGCTGGCGCTCAACGCCGCCATCGAAGCGGCCCGCGCCGGCGAGCACGGGCGCGGATTTGCCGTGGTGGCCGATGAAGTGCGCAGCCTGGCCGCACGCACCAGCCAGGCCACCCTGGAGATTGTCGATGTGGTGCGCAAGAACCACGACCTGTCATTGAGTGCGGTGTCGAGCATGCAGTCGAGCCTGAGTCGAACCGGGCTGGGTGTGGAGCTGGCGAACGAGGCGGGGGAGGTGATCCTGGAGATCCAGCAGGGCTCGCGACATGTGGTGGACGCGATCAGCCAGTTCAACTCGACCTTGCAGTTGAACTGACCGAATTGCAGGAGCCTGCAAGCCGGCTCCTGCAGTTACCGCAAGGCCTTCAGCGATGGGCAATGTTTTCCAGTGCCAGGTTGCGGGTGCGCGGGCCAAACATGCCGATGGTCAACATGACGATCAACATGCTGCTGACGATGAACGCCAGTACGCCCGGGGTGCCGAAGTGTTCGAGGAAAATACCGATCAACAAACTGCTGAAGACAGTCGACAAACGGCTGAACGAATAGCAGAACCCTACCGCCCGGGCGCGGATGTTGGTAGGGAATAACTCGCTTTGGTACGAGTGATAGCTGAAGCTCAACCAGGCGTTGCAGAAGGTGATCATCACCCCGCAGAAGATCAGGCCGAACGCGCTGGTTTGCAGGGCGAACAATGTGCCGAAGGTCATGGCACCCAGTGCCGAGCCGACGATCTGCCACTTGTTCTCGAAACGGTTGGCAAATTTCACGAAGAGTAACGGCCCCAGCGGATAGGCAAGGGTGATGATGAACGCATACATCAAGCTATGCGTGATGCTTACACCCTGGCCATTGAGCAACGCTGGCAACCAGTTGCCGAAACCGAAGAAACCAATGGCCTGGAACACGTGAAACACGATCAGCATCAAGGCCCGGCGGCGATACGGTGGCTGCCAGATATCGGCGAAACGCCCCTTGCCCTGGATGTCCACCGCTGCCAGTTCCGGCTCGTCCAACGGTTTGCCCTGATCCTTCACGCAGCGTGCCTCGATGCGGGCGAGAATCTGGTCGGCCTCCTCGAACCGTCCGTGCTGCGCCAGCCAGCGCGGCGATTCCGGCAAGCGTGAGCGCAACCACCAGATGAACAACGCAAACACCGCGCTGGCCAAAACCACCCAACGCCAGCCCGACACACCGAACGGCGCCTGGGGTACCAGCCACCATGACATCAGCGCCACTGCCGGTACCGACAGGAATTGCACGAAAAAAGCGAAGGCGAATGCCGAGCTGCGCATGCGCTTGGGCACCAGCTCCGAGAGGTAGGCATCAATGGTCACCAGTTCGATGCCCAGGCCGATGCCCACCAGGAAGCGCATGCAGATGATGCCCAACGCCGAACTCTGCACACCCATCAATACGGTGGCGACCGTGTACCAGATCAACGCGAAGGTGAAGATCGCGCGTCGGCCGAAGCGGTCGGCCAAAGGGCTCAACAGGCTGGCGCCGAGGAACAGGCCAAGAAACGTCGCCGAAGCGAAGGCGGCTTGATCGGAGAAACCGAACACACCCTGGTTGCCGGTGGCGAAGATGCCGTCGCTGATCAGGCCGGGGCTGATGTAGGCGGTCTGGAACAGGTCGTAGAGCTCAAAGAACCCACCGATTGATAGTAGCGCCACCAGGCGCCAGAGGGTGGAGACGGCGGGCAGGCGATCGATGCGGGCGGAAATCTGCGCGGCGCGCAGTGGGTCGATGTCATCTGCCTGGGCAGCAGGGGCGTGAGCAGTCATGGGCTGGTCCAATTTTATGATGGAGAAGCTTAGCCTGCTATCGGATATCAATGATTGTGAATCCCGGTGCCTGAACACCGAGATTCGCCAAATTATTGCAATGAATGGTTACATTTTGCTGATTTATAGCGCTCGACCGCTCAAGGCAGGCCGTTACAGCAGTGTTTAAGGAAGCCCGGATGTTGCGCCAGACGTTTGAAATACTCGTCGACGGCCGAATAATCGGGACGCTCCATGGGCGTCATCAGCCAGCGGTTGACCGAGAGGCCAATGACAATGTCGGCCACGGTGAATTTTGCCCCGGCGACATAGGCTTTGGTGGTCGCGAGCTGGTGTTCGAGGATGGCCATTTTCTGGTTCCAGCCGCGCACGCCGACTTCGATGCGATGGGCTTCCTGGTACTCCGGATCCTTGCGCACCAGCGCCATGAACGCATAGCTCCAGGACGAATTGAGATCGGTAGCCTGCCAGTCCATCCACTGCTCCACCCGGGCGCGCGCGGCCGGGTCGCTGGGCAGCAGCTCCGTGTGGTGGTGCTGGTGTTTTGCGCTCAGGTAGCGGCAGATGGTGTTGGATTCCCACAGCACTCCCGCCTCATCGATGATCACCGGCACCTGTGCGTTGGGGTTGTACCGCAGAAACTCGGGGCTGTGAGTCGAGGCAAAACCGCTGCCCCAATCCTCGCGTTCGTAGGAAAGGCCCAGCTCCTCACAGGTCCACAGGACCTTTCGGACGTTGATCGACGAGGCTTTTCCCAGAATCTTCAGTGTGTGTTCCATCGAACTACTCCAGCGAGAGGCGTATATCCAATTGTAGGAGCTGCCGCAGGCTGCGATCTTTTGATCTTGATTTTAAAAGCGAAGATCAAAAGATCGCAGCCTGCGGCAGCTCCTACAGGAAGCGAGTTATAGCATCAGGTACTTTCGCGCACCTTCAACTCAAACCCCATGTCCTGCACCGGTCTGGCCACGGTATTACCGGCCATCAGCGTCAGCATCTGCTCCGCCGCGCGGCGGCCAATGGCTTCACGCGGGGTGTTGATGCTGCTCAGGCGCGGGACCATGTGTTCTGACATCGGCAAATCGTTGAAGCCCAGGATCGCCACCTGTTCGGGGATCTTGATCCCGCAGCGCATGGCTTCAAGCAAGGCGCCCTGGGCCAGGTCGTCGTTGCCGAAGAAGATCGCATCGACGTCCGGATGACTGGCCAGCAGTTGCAGGAACAGTTCGCCACCCAGACCGACGGACGAAGAGCGCGGGGTCAGCACTTCCAGGTCCGGGTCGTAGAGGCCGGCCTTTTTCAGGGCCTTGCGGAAACCTTCACCGCGCAGCAGCGTGCGTTGATCCAGTTGCGCGCCGATGTAGGCCAGGCGCTTGCGTCCGCGTGAGAGCAGATGCTCGGCCGCCGTTTCACCGGCCGCCAGTTGCGAAAAGCCAACGCAATTAAGACCGGCCGCGCTGTCCAGTTCCATCATGTACACGCAGGGGATGTTGCTGGCTTCGATCATCCGCCGCGAACTTTCGGTGCGGTCGAATCCGGTCAGCAGCAAGCCCCGTGGCTGATAGGCCATGTAGTTGCGCAGCAGGTTTTCTTCTTCGTCGCGCGAGTAATGGAAGTTGCCGATCAGCACTTCGAAGCCCTTGGGGCGCAACACCTGATGAATGGCTTCCAGGGTGTCGATGAACAGCAGGTTGGACAAGGACGGCACCAACACCACCACCGAATGGCTCTGCGCCGAGGCCAGGGCACGGGCCGCGGGGTTGACCACGTAGTTGAGTTCCAGCGCGGCTTTCTGGACTTTTTCCACGAGTTCCGTGGCCACCGTGC
Source organism: Pseudomonas sp. YuFO20 (assembly GCF_035064975.1). NCBI lineage: Bacteria > Pseudomonadati > Pseudomonadota > Gammaproteobacteria > Pseudomonadales > Pseudomonadaceae > Pseudomonas > Pseudomonas sp. YuFO20. The sequence continues at coordinate 74,204 of NZ_JAXDEO010000024.1, read as the reverse complement.
TGACCCCGCGCAGGGCCCGGGAGGCGGTAATCGGACTGACACCGGCCAGGTGTGCCACTTCATTGAGAGTAGGGCGGCCAGTGGTGCGGGTATTTTTATCGTTTTTAGTTGGAGTCATCGATGGCTTGCCAAACAAAATTCAAGGCACTAAGGTAGCGCTGTCTCGATGCAGCTGCAAATGCGTGAGCGGGGGTTCGCCTGATCCTCGCTTTTTGGCGTTGGGAACACACATGCTGCAACCCACAAAATGACAAGAAAGGCGTCGGCAACTTCTGCTTTTGGTCTAGTGTCATAACTGGCAAAGGTAGCGCTGTCTGCGCGCTGAGGTGTTACATGAATCATCCCATCACCGCCCTGGTCATCATGGGCGTTGCCGGTTGCGGCAAGACGTGCGTCAGCGAGGCCCTGTGCCAATTGAGCGGCGCCACTGCCATCGAAGGCGACTCTTTCCACCCTGCCGCCAATATCGACAAGATGAGCGCGGGGATCCCCCTGAACGATGAAGACCGTGCCGGCTGGCTCGACAGCCTGTGCGATGAACTGCGCCGGATCGATGCCCAAGGCCAGCGCCCGGTGCTGACCTGCTCGGCGCTCAAGCACATCTACCGCGAACGTCTGCGCAGCGCCTTGCCGGGCCTGGGCTTCGTGTTCCTGGAGTTGACCCCGGAAGTTGCCGCTGAACGCGTCTCCCATCGCCCGGGTCATTTCATGCCGGCCACCTTGATCGAAAGTCAGTTCGCCACCCTCGAGTCTCCCAAGGGCGAGCCGCTGACACTGGCGCTCAATGCCTCGATCCACAGCGTTGAAGAACTGGCCGTTCAGGCCCACACCTGGTGGCAGGCCAACGGCCTGAAGCAGGCGGTATGAACGTGCTTGCAAAGACAGCGCTGTCCACGCGACTTCTGATTAACCCGCTTTAATAACAACAACAACCAGGAGACACCCCTAATGTTTGGCATGTCCCACGAGACGTTCCTGCTGCTCGACGCAGTGGTTACGGTGATCGGGCTTATCGTCCTGATTACCAAGTTCAAGTTGCACCCCTTTCTTGCCCTGATCATTGCCGCCGCCTTCCTCGGCCTGACTTCCGGCATGCCGATCGGCACCATCATCAAGGCGTTCCAGGACGGCTTCGGTGGCGTGCTCGGTTTCGTCGGCATCATTCTCGCGCTGGGCACAATGCTCGGCAAAATGATGGCCGAGTCGGGCGGGGCGGACCAGATCGCCCAGACCCTGATCCGCGCTTTCGGCAAGGACAAAGTGCAGTGGGCAATGATGTTCGCGGCCTTCCTGGTCGGCATTCCGCTGTTCTTCGAAATCGGCTTCGTACTGCTGATTCCACTGGTGTTCATCGTTGCCCGACGCACCGGCGTGTCGATCATCAAGATCGGTATCCCGCTGCTGGCGGGTCTGTCCGCGGTACACGGCCTGGTGCCGCCGCACCCGGGTCCGTTGCTGGCCATTGGCGTATTCGGTGCCGACATCGGCAAGACCATTCTGTACGGCCTGATCGTTGCGCTGCCAACCGCCATCATCGCTGGCCCGATCTTCGGTACGTTCATTGCCAAGCACATTCCCGGTCATCCAAACCAGGAGCTGGTGGATCAACTGGCCCGCGAAACGGATTCGGCTGAACTGCCGAGCTTCGGCATCACTCTGGTGACCGTGCTGTTGCCGGTATTCCTGATGCTGCTCAAGACCTTTGCCGACGTGGCGCTGCCGGATGGCAACATCTTCCGTTCGTTCATGGACCTGATCGGTCACCCGATTTCGGCGTTGCTGCTGGCCTTGCTGCTGTCGCTGTACACCTTCGGCTACAAGCAGGGCATCGGTTCCAGCCAAATGATGAAATGGCTGGATGCGAGCCTGGCGCCGACCGCTGCGATCATCCTGATCATCGGTGCCGGCGGTGGCTTCAAGCAGATGCTGGTGACCAGCGGCGTGGGTGACGTGATCGGCCACATGGCGGTCAACGCACAGATCTCGCCGATCCTGCTGGCGTGGCTGGTGGCGGCGGTGATCCGCATCGCGACCGGTTCGGCGACCGTGGCAACCATTACCGGCGCGGGCATCGTGGTGCCGGTGGTGGGGATGATTCCGGGCGTGAACCGTGAGCTGCTGGTGTTGGCGACCGGTGCCGGTTCGTTGATCCTGTCCCACGTTAACGATGCTGGTTTCTGGCTGGTGAAGCAGTACTTCAACATGACCGTGGCCGAAACATTCAAGACCTGGACGGCGATGGAAACCATCCTCTCCGTAGTCGGCCTGGGCTTTATCCTGTTGTTGTCGCTGTTCGTCTAAGCAACACCGCAAGACAAATGTGGGAGCCAGCCTGCTGGCGAAAGCGGTGTGTCAATCAGCATCCATGTTGACTGACACGCCCCCTTCGCGAGCAGGCTCGCTCCCACAGTGCTTTACATCAGGGGCTAGTTTTTTCGAAGGTCATCAAGACGCGCTTGGAGTTGATTGTCGGCAGAACCATTACTTCTGATGGAGCCTGGATTAGAGCTCGCATAACCTGAATCATTACTGTATTGGCTTATGCTCGAAATGGTGCTGACAGTGCTGGGAGTGGAAGCAGAGCTGGAGTTGCTGCTGATAGAGGGTCTGTGAGAACTGGACTCACTTGGCGCAGCAGGCGTTGTCGTGGTGTGCTTCGAGGTTCCCAAGCTATCGGTCTGCGCAGCCCAGTGAACGCGTAGGGTGTTGGAGCGATGGCTGCCTTGTATACCCTTCCATGAGGGGGCGGCGTGTCGTCGGCTTTTTCCCCCAGTCGATATAATTGGGGGGCGTCTATTCTTTTCGGTCATTGCAACAATGCCGCTCGCCACCTCCAAAAAACCGTTTTTTCCCGACCTCGCCGTTACTGGCAACGTATTTCGTAGCGGACCGCTGGAATTATTGTTCAGTGAAAAGAAATCCCAAACCTTGAATACTTTGCCGATGACTGCATTGAAAAAGGATCGTCCCGTCGGATCCGCGCGCATCACCGGCTCACCCCCACAATACATATAAGCATTCAATCCACCTTTTCCGAACGGACTCAATTTGTCCGGGCTGTGAAAGCGCATCAATCGCGGGTTGTAGGTGCGATAACCATTCCCCAAAAAATACCAATCAGTTCTCGCCTCGCGCAGTTCACCGTTGAATCCCAGGTGCGTCCAGGCGTTGCGCAGGGCGGATTGCTGACCATAGGGGGTGTACGCCATGCGATTGATGGCGCCATCCATTTCGGCGAGCACAGAGTTTTTGCAGTCGCTCGCCAACAGCAAGGTTTGTTGCCAGGGGCGGGATGTGTGATTGGCGGGATTGAATGGGGACATGGGAAGCCTCTTTGTTTGACGACGAGTCAATAAAGGCCTTCAGCATTACAGGTTGTTCCAGAGCCGGTAACTGACAGAACTACCAGGGCAAAACCAAATGTGGGAGCGGGCTTGCTCGCGAATGCGGTGTGTCAAACACCATCAATGTTGACTGATACACCGCTTTCGCGAGCAAGCCCGCTCCCACAGTTGTTATGTGTCAGGCGTTGGATTTGGTGACGAGCCCATCCGCCCGGAACATTCCGCGAATCCCGCGCACGGCCTGGCGAATCCGGTCCTGGTTCTCGATCAGGGCGAAGCGCACGTGATCATCGCCGTACTCACCAAAACCGACACCCGGCGAGACGCAGACCTTGGCTTCGGCCAGCAGTTTCTTGGCGAACTCCAGCGAGCCCAAGTGCGCGTAGGCCTCGGGAATCTTGGCCCAGACGTACATCGACGCTTTCGGGTTTTCCACCATCCAGCCCAGTTCATGCAGGCCTTTGACCAGCACATTGCGCCGCTGGCGATACTGCTCGGCGATGTCGAGCACGCATTGCTGATCGCCTTCCAGCGCAGCAATGGCCGCCACTTGCAGCGGGGTGAAGGTGCCGTAGTCGTGGTAGCTCTTGATCCGCGCCAGGGCGTTGACCAGTTCCGGGTTGCCGACCATGAAGCCAATACGCCAGCCCGCCATGTTGTAGCTCTTGGACAGGGTGAAGAACTCCACCGCAATGTCCTTGGCGCCGGGCACCTGCATGATCGACGGGGCTTTCCAGCCGTCGTAGACGATGTCGGCGTAGGCCAGGTCGTGCACCACCAGTACGTCGTATTGCTTGGCGAGGGCGATCACCCGTTCGAAGAAGTCCAGTTCCACGCACTGGGCGGTGGGGTTGGACGGGAAGCCGAGGATCATCATCTTTGGCTTCGGGATCGAACCGCGAATGGCCCGTTCCAGTTCGGCGAAGAAGTCCACGCCCGGCACCAGCGGCACCGAACGCACCTGGGCGCCGGCAATCACGGCACCATAGATGTGGATCGGGTAGCTCGGGTTGGGCACCAGCACGGTGTCGCCCTGGTCGAGGGTGGCCAGCATCAGGTGTGCCAGGCCTTCCTTGGAACCGATGGTGACGATGGCTTCGCTTTCCGGGTCGATGTCGACCTCGTAGCGTTGCTTGTACCAATTGGAAATGGCCCGGCGCAGGCGCGGAATGCCCTTGGACGTGGAGTAGCCATGGGTGTCTTCGCGCTGGGCGACGGTCACCAGTTTTTCGACGATGTGCGGCGGCGTGGCGCCGTCGGGGTTGCCCATGCTCAAGTCGATGATGTCTTCGCCACGACGACGGGCGGCCATCTTCAGCTCGGCGGTGATGTTGAAAACGTAGGGGGGGAGTCGATCTATGCGCGCAAAGCGGCGCGGCGAACCTTGTTCGGCCATTGTTGCCTCGGATAACGTAAGCGCCCGGAACCGTCCGAGCGACGCTGGTCACTGCGGTGACCTGTGGCGGAATGTAATGGCAGCTGTGGCAGACTGTCCAGCCTCAAAGTAAACAAAATTTTGCGAAGGAAAGGGTTAGATGGAGTTTACCAGTGGCTTCTTGTTGAGCCTGTCGCTGTGCCTGGACATCGGCGTGGCCAATATCGCGATGATCACCCTGGCGATGCAACGCGGATACTTTCAAGGCTTCGCCCTGGGGCTGGGCACCTGCGTCGGCGACCTGATCTACGCCGTGCTGGCGCTGGCCGGCATGACCGTGTTACTGCAATACGAAACGGTGCGCTGGGTGCTATGGATCGGTGGTTCGGCGCTGTTGGTGTATTTCGCGGCGAAGATGATTTACTCGGCGATCCACCATGAGGCGCTGCTGGCCGAAACCGCCGAGGTCGGCCACAACTCCCATCGCAAGGAGTTTTTCCGTGGGATTTTTCTCGCCATGTCGTCGCCCAGCGCCATTCTCTGGTTCGCCGCGGTTGGTGGCACGTTGATCGCCCGCTCCGGTGGCGGCGGTGCGCTCAGCTCGGCCTTGTTCCTCGGTGGATTCCTCTGCGCCGGGCTGTTGTGGTCCGCTGGCCTGTGCTTCGCGGCGAGTCACGGGGGCAAGTTGCTCGGTGACAAGTTGCTTCGCTATTCCTATATGGCATCGGCGGCGATCTTCTGCTATTTCGCGGTGTACGTGATCCTATCGGGTTACAACGAGTTTGTCGGTGCAGCCGCCGTCGAGCAGTTGCACGCCCTGTAACTGGGCGAATCGGGTTTGGCTTCTATACTCCCAGCCGAATCCACTTTTACTTCCAGGAGTCGAGTCATGGATGAGCAAACACGCGTCGAAGTGACGGAACCACGCTTCGAACACGGTCACTTCCTGCTGATTGCGGGGCTTGGCGGACAATTTACCCAGCAAACCGTAAAAGGCATTCCTGATCTCTGGGAAAAATTCATCCCCCACGTTGGCAATGTTCCGGGGCAAAAAGGCGAAGTGACCTACGGCGTCTGCTGCAATTTCGACGGCAAGGGCGGCTTTGATTACATCGCTGGCGTCGAGATCAGCAAGCTCGATGATTTGCCTGAACAGTACCGCTGGGTAGAAGTTCAGCCTCAGCAGTATGTGGTGTTCGAACACAAAGGCTCGCTGGACACCTTGCCGCAGACCTTCCAGTACATCCATGGCACCTGGCTGCCGCAGTCCGGGCGCGAGCTGTTGAACGCCCCGGAATTCGAACGCTACAGCGAAGACTTCAACCCCAGGCTCAATACCGGCACGCTGGAACTCTGGCTACCGCTCAAGGCGTGACAAGTGCTTCGGGAGGCGGATCAGCCGGTTCGTCTCTCGATGTTGCGCCGTTGCTGATTTATCATCCCCGGTCTTTCCCTCGCCGATTCCGAGCTGCCATGAACACTGTCATCCGCCACGTCACGCCTGCTGACCTGGACCGCTGCTACGCCATCGAAACCCTTGCCTACGAAGGCGACGAAGCCGCGACCCGGGAGAAAATCGCCACCCGCATCGCCACTTGGCCCGAGGGTTTCATCGTTGCTGAAGTGGACGGCGTGGTCGCCGGTTTCATCAATTCCGGCGCGGCGTTCCAGGTGGAAATGTCCGACGAGGCGTTCAAGGAACTGATCGGCCACGACCCGGCCGGACCGCTCGTGGTGATCATGTCGGTGGTGGTGCACCCGGACTATCAGGGCCAGGGCCTGGCGAAGCACTTGATGGGCGAGTTCATCGAGCGCATGCGCGCGATGGGCAAGACCAGCATCGACCTGATGTGCAAGGAGCGGCATATTCCGTTGTATGCAGGCTTTGGCTTTGCCTACGTCAAGCCCTCGGCGTCCGACCATGGCGGCATGGCGTGGCACGAGATGGTGCTCAATCTCTGAACCCGACGCAGACCCCGTGTAGGAGCGAGCTTGCTCGCGAAGAACCCAGGCACACCGCGTTTATCCAGAATGCACGCGTTATCGTTGACGACCTTCGCGAGCAAGCTCGCTCCTACAGGGGACATGTGTGTCAGTCAGAACACGAGGCCCATCCGCCGCTCATACCCGATCCGCCCCTTGTACGCCTCGCCACTGTCGACGAAACCATACCTGGCATACAGCGCAATGGCGGCATCGTTATCGGCATCCACCGACAATTCCAGCCCGCGGATTTCCGGCCACGCCAGGCGCGCCGCTTCGGGTAGCGCTTGCAGGCAAGCCTTGCCATAACCTTTGCCCTGGGCGCGCTGGTCGACCTGCAACGCATGCAGTGTGGCGCTGTGTTCGTCGGCCCAGGCTGGCAACACCGGTGGGCGTTTGAGCAGCAGAAAGGCAACCGGCACCGCATCAGCCAGCAAGGCAAAGCCTTTGACGCCGGGGCCTGGCTTCGATAGCAGGGTGTGCAATGCACCGTGAATGTCGCCGGAAAACCTGATCTGTTCCGGATGCACTTCGATGGCCTCCACCTGCTGGCGCTGCAGCGCATTCAGGCTTTCGTAAGGCACGAGTCGGGCTGTCACTGGAGTGTCCTTTTTCCAATAGAAATGAGCCTCGGATTCTAGCGAGTTTGCGCTCGTGGATTATTTTTATTTCGACTGTCGATCTGGCGGATCGCCGGACGACTAAGGGTGTCTTCCAAGAAAAACCACGGAGAACCACCATGAGTGATACCAATGAAATCCAGACCCTGATCGCCAATTACCGTGAGGCGGTCATCTCGAAGGACGTCGATAAAATCATGGCCCTGTACGCCGACGACATCGTCTCCTACGACGCCGTCAAGGCCCTGCAATTTCGCGGCAAGGCGGCCTATCGCGCGCATTGGCTGGAATGCATGGAAATGTGCCAGGGCCAGCACAAGTTTGATTTCGACCACATGAACATCGTGGCCGACGAGCACATCGCCTTCGCCCATTGGCTGGCCCATTGCGGCGGCACCAACGAGAAGGGCGAAACCCAGGCCTGCTGGATGCGCGTGACCGCCTGCTACCGGTGCGAGGCCGGGCAATGGCGCATCGTCCACGAACACTGGTCGGCCCCGTTCGACATGATGAGCGGCACGACCTTGTTCAACCTGGAACCCTGATCGTCGGCAAGCCGTGCGAAACGGCCCATCTGCGACCATAGTTGATCCGTTCAATCGGGAGAGCGCGATGAAGTATTTATGCCTGGTCTACAGCGATGAGCGCCTGCTGCATTCGCTGCCGGAAAGTCCCAAGGACGAGGAGTGCATGGCCTACGCCGAGGCAATCCAGGGCAGCGGCCGGATGGTTGCCGCCGAGGCGCTGGAGTCGGTGCAGACCGCCACCACGGTGCGCATGCGCAACGGCAAGTTGTCGATCACCGATGGCCCGTTCGCCGAAACCAAGGAGCAGTTGGCCGGCTTCTACCTGATCGATGCCAAGGACCTCAACGAAGCCCTGCAGGTCGCCGGGAACATCCCGGCGGCACGGGTCGGCAGTGTCGAAGTGCGCCCCGTCCGGCAGTTGAATCCTTAAGATGCCGGGGCTGCCGGTACAGGCCAGGGTCGAGCAGGTTTATCGCCAGGAGTCGCGACGGATCCTGGCGACCCTGATTCGCCTGCTCGGCGATTTCGACCTGGCCGAGGAGGCCTTGCACGAAGCGTTTTTCGTTGCCGTGGAACGTTGGCAGCAGGACGGCGTGCCGGACAATCCGCGTACCTGGCTGGTGTCCACCGGGCGTTTCAAGGCCATTGATGTGCTGCGCCGGCGCGCGCGGTTCAATGCTTCGCGGCCATTGTTACAGGCGCAGCTGGAGGCGCTGGAGCAGGCCGACTGGAGTGACGAAGACGTGGAAGACGATCGCCTGCGCCTGATCTTCACCTGTTGTCACCCGGCACTGGCGGCAGACGCCCAGGTGCCGTTGACCCTGCGCGAAGTCTGCGACCTGACCACGGAAGAAATCGCCCGGGCCTTTCTCTCGGCACCCGCCACCATCGCCCAGCGCATCGTGCGCGCCAAGGCGAAAATCCGTGATGCGAAAATCCCCTATCAGGTGCCATCCCTGGCGGAACTGCCCGAGCGCCTCGACAGCGTGCTGCGGGTGATTTACCTGGTGTTCAACGAAGGCTATTCGGCGTCCGGCGGCGCGCAAGTGACCCGCGAAGACCTGACCCGCGAAGCGATTCGCCTGGGGCGTTTGTTGCTGGAGTTGCTGCCGGAGCCGGAGGTCATGGGCTTGCTCGCTTTGATGTTGTTGCATGAGTCCCGGCGCCTGGCCAGGACCTGCGCGGACGGTGACCTGATTTTGCTGGATGACCAGGACCGCTCGTTGTGGGACGCGCAGATGATCGCCGAAGGCTGTGCGCTGGTGGAGCGGGCATTGGGTACTCGGCGATTCGGCCCGTATTGTCTGCAAGCGGCGATTGCCGCGGTGCATGCCGAAGCGCCGTCGATCGAGGAAACCGACTGGGTGCAGATCGTCGGGCTGTATGACGTGTTACTGCGGGCGTGGCCGTCGCCGGTGATCGAATTGAACCGGGCGGCGGCGATCTCCAGACGCGATGGCCCGTTGGCAGGGCTGACATTGGTCGAGGCGATTCTGGCGCGGGGGGATCTGCTCGATTACCACCTGGCGCATTCGGCGCGGGCGGAGTTCTGTCGGCAGTTGGGCAGGGTGGAGCAGGCGCGGGCGGCCTATGAGCGGGCGCTGGAGTTGACGCAGCAGGTGCCGGAGCGGCGGTTTATCGAGGCTCGGTTGCGGGCGTTGGAGTGATGTGATGTTTGCTGGCCCCTTCGCGAGCAAGCCCGCTCCCACAGGGTAATGAGTCGACCACAATTTTTGTGTACAGCAGTGATCACTGTGGGAGCGGGCTTGCTCGCGAAGAGGTCAGTAGCCGCACCCCTATTCCAGCATCTTGCCCAACAACCAGCTGCCCGCCGGCCCCGGCGGATGCAAGCGCGACCACAAGGCATCCACCGACACCGTTTTCGGCCAACCGCGCACTTCCAACTCCTGCAACGTCCCCGCGCCAAAACGCCCTACCAACCAGCGTGGCAGTGGCGCCCAGCCGAATCCGCCCTGGGCCATTTCCAGCAGCATCAGGTAACTCGGTGCCGACCAGACCCGGCCCTTGGCGCGGCTTTCATAGGGATTGACGATGGTCGCCAGGCGCAGCTCGCGATGCTGTTGCAGCGTGTCCTGGTCAATATTTTTCTGCTTGGCCAGTGGATGTTTACGCGACACGAACAGGGCGAATTCCGTGCGTTCGTCCACGGTCGAGCTGACCAGGTCAGGCGGGTAGCTGTCCTGCATTTCGGCGAAGGCGACGTGGGCCCGACCGCTTTGCACCAGTGCCACCAGGTCCTCGCATTCGGCAATCAGGCATTCGAGTTCCAGGTCTGGATAACGCGACTCGAAGGCACTGAGTGCCACTTCGAAACGATCGGACTGGTAGGTGTCGGAAAGCGCCACGGTCAGCTTCGCCTCGACGCCCTGGGACAATTGGCTGGCGGTCATCTCCAGCCGGCTGGTGGCGGCCAGGATCTCTTCGGCCCGTTGCAGTACGACGTGCCCGGCGGGGGTCAGGCTGGGCTTGCGGCTGCTGCGGTCAAACAGGGTCAGGTTCAGATCGATTTCCAGGCTGGCCACGGCGGCGCTGATGGTCGACTGGCTACGGCCCAATTTGCGTGCCGCCGCAGAAAACGAGCCTTGGGTCGCGGCCTGGACGAACGCCTGCAGCACTTCCTGGGATGCCATGAACTATCGCCTTGATCGATGGTTATTGGTTATGAAGTATCGGTAAGAAGATGGATGATGGCAAACATCGTCACTCAAGGAGTCCGGCCATGAGCGCCAATAAATCCATTACCGAACGTATTTTCCAGGCCATCGGTTTCGAGCTGCTGGCCATCCTGATCTGTACGCCGTTGCTGGCCTGGATCATGGACAAACCGATGCTGGAAATGGGCGCTGTCACAGTGGTCATTGCCGTGTTGGCCCTGGCGTGGAACGTGGTCTTCAACGGTCTGTTCGACCGCGTGCTCAAGCGTTTCGCCATTGCGCACAACGCCTGGGTCCGCGTGGTGCACGCGCTGTTGTTCGAGGGCGGGCTGGTCGCCCTAGGCGTACCGTTGATTGCGTGGTGGCTGAAAGTCAGTCTGTGGCAAGCGTTCCTGCTGGATATCGGCGTGCTGCTGTTTTTCCTGCCGTACACCTACGTTTACCACTGGGTGTATGACGTGGTGCGGGAGCGGTTGGTCATTCGCTCTACCTGTAACGCGTAACCTGTAGGCGCCCGGCTTGCCGGCGAAGGCGTCCTCCAACATGGCGTTGGTCTTTCGGACGCCTTCGCCGGCAAGCCGGGCTCCTGCAAGGGCTGCTTTATTCAGAAAATCTGGGTGAACAACCAGTACAAACTGCCCGACAACACTATCGCCGCCGGCAAGGTCAGCACCCAGGCCATCAGCAGGTTGCGGATGGTCTTCATCTGCAAGCCGCCGCCATTGGCGACCATGGTCCCGGCCACCCCTGACGACAACACGTGGGTGGTCGAGACCGGCAAGCCGAACATGTCGGCGGCGCCAATGGTCAGCATGGCCACGGTTTCCGCCGAGGCGCCTTGGGCGTAGGTCAGGTGGGTCTTGCCGATTTTCTCGCCCACGGTTACCACGATGCGCTTCCAGCCGACCATGGTGCCCAGGCCCAGCGCAATTGCTACGGCGATCTTCACCCACAACGGAATGAAGCGCGTGGCGTTGTCGATCTGCTGCTTGAACAGCTGCAGTTTGCCGTTGGTGTCGGCGTCGAAGTTACCCACCTTGTTCTTGTCCATCAGGCGAATGGTTTCGCTGGTCAGGTACATGTCGTTGCGCACGTTGCCCATGGCTTCGGCCGGGACTTTGGACAGCGAACCATAGCCCTTCACTTCATTACCGATGTTGCCGGCCAGTGCCGCGAGGGCGGGGATCAGTTGCGGCGTGACTTCCTTGCTGCGCACGTAATCGGAGAGGATCGGTCGCGGATCGGCCGGTGCCGGCAACGGCGCACTCTTGACCAGCGCCTGTTGGGTCACTTCGGCCACGGCGGCGAACTGCAACGCCTGGTCTGCAGGCATGGTGCGGTTCAGTGCATAGGCCATCGGCAAGGTCCCGACCAGGATCAGCATGATCAGCCCCATGCCTTTCTGACCGTCATTGGAACCGTGGGCGAAGGACACGCCGGTGCAGGTCAGGATCAACATGCCGCGAATTCACCATGGCGGCGGGGTGTTGCCCTTGGGCTCCTTGTACAGCGCGCGGTTCTTGACGAAGGCCCGCAGGGCCAACAGCAACAGCGCGGCGCAGCCGAAGCCGACCAGCGGCGAGAGCAATAGGGCGTATCCCACCTTGGTCGCCTGCGCCCAGTCCACGCCGCTGGTGCCGTCACGCCCGTGCATCAGCGCATTGGCCACGCCGACACCGATGATCGAGCCGATCAGGGTGTGCGACGACGAGGCCGGCAGGCCCAGCCACCAGGTGCCGAGGTTCCACAGGATCGCGGCGATCAGCAGGGCGAAGATCATCGCGAAACCGGCGGATGAACCGACTTGCAGGATCAACTCCACCGGCAGCAGCGCGATGATGCCGAACGCCACCGCGCCACTGGACAGCAGCACCCCGAGGAAGTTGAAGAACCCGGACCAGACCACCGCGAAATTCGGTGGCAGCGAGTGTGTGTAGATCACGGTGGCGACAGCGTTGGCGGTGTCGTGGAAACCGTTGACGAACTCGAAGCCCAAGGCAATCAGCAAGGCCACGCCCAGCAGGATGAATGGCGTCCAGGTGGTCACCTCCGTGCCGAGTGCTTTCATGTCGTGCATCAGGCTGTAGGCGGTGAACAGCAGCCCGATGCCCAGCACTGCAAAAAACACCACGAGGGTGAGCACACCGGGTTTTTTATCGAATTGCGGTTTGGCGCTGCTGGCGGGCGCCGGGGCGGCGGTAAAGGAGGGGGTAGCCATGCCGGACATTCCTGAGGAGGGAAGGAGTGTCGTTGATGATCGTTGCAAAATGTTACAGAGAGACTGCCCTGTGTCAGTGTTTGGATTTGTATGATTCTTGAAAGATCGCAGCCTGCGGCAGCTCCTACAGGGGCTGCGATCTTTTGATCTTAATAATCCTGGCGCTTGCGAAACGCCCAACGTCCCGCAATCAAGGTAAAGGTCGCCACCAGCGCCACCAGGATCCAGAACCCTTCAGGGTCCTGGGACAGCGGCACCCCACCCACGTTCATGCCGAAGAAACCGGCAATGATGTTGATCGGCAGGGCCAGCACCGTCACCACCGTCAGGGTGAACAGGGTGCGGTTGCTCTGTTCGTTGAGGTTGGCGGCGATTTCCTCCTGCAACAGCTTGATCCGTTCCCCCAGCGCCGTGAGGTCGTTGATGATCAAGGCAAACTCCTCGGTGGACTTGCGCAGTTCCTTGACGTCCTCCTTCTGCAGCCAGGGTGGCGGGCGATTGAGCAGGCGCAGCAACGACCCTGGCTCCAGCGCCAGCAGGCGTTGCAGGCGCACCAGCACCCGGCGATTGGCCCCCAGTTCCGCGCGGTTGGTCGACAGACGCGAGGACAGCAGTTCATCTTCGATCTGATCCACGCTCAGGCTGGTCTTGCGCACGATCTGGGTCAGCACTTCGCCCTGGTCGCGCAGCAGATGCACCAGCAACTCCAGCGGCGAGCGGAAGCATTCACCGGCCTTGACCGATGAGCGCAGCTTGTCCACCGAATGCAGCGGTTGCAGGCGCGCGCTGATGATCAGTCGACTGCGGGCACAGACCCACAGGGTCGAGACATCGGAGGAGGTCATGCTGCTGAGGTTGAACACCACGTCGTTGACCACCGCCAGCAACGCCGAATCGACATGTTCGATGCGCGTCGACCGTGAGCCTTCATGCAGGGCCTCGAAAAACTCGTCGGGCAGTTCCAGGTGGCTCTTCATCCAGCGCTCGCACGCGGCATGGGCGAGGTTCAGGTGCAGCCAGAGAAATTGCTCGGCGTCCTGCGGGTGTTGCAGGTACTGCAAGGCCCTGGCCGAATCGATTTCCTGGCCGCGCTCACCGGGGCGAAAACTGAAACCGTAAAGCAGGCCGAACAGATCCGGATCGCGATGGCTGTGATCGATGCTGTGGTTCATGAGGGCTCGCATGGGGGGCGCCTGTCGCGTGTTTTACAGGTTCACGTGAGCCGCATCATCGCAAGGCTGGATGACGGATTTGTGACCTCGGCCTGATCGGTCACCCAAACGCAAAAAAGCCGCACGATGGGGAGCATCGTGCGGCTTTTTTTCGGGTGCATCAGTCGTCTTTCTTGTTCTTCAGGACTTCGCCGGTGGCGGCGTTCAGGTCCACGTCCCATTCAACGTTGCTGGCGTCGCGCAGTTCCACTTCGTACTCGTAGCTATTGAAGTGGTTGTCCAGGTCACTGTCGGTAATCGTGGCACCCGGGTGCAGCTTCAGCACGATCTGGTTCAGTTCGTCCAGTGGCTTGATCTTGCCGTCCTTGACCAACTGAGGGATCTGGTCGACGGGAACATCAGCCTGGGCCAGGCCAGCGGTGAGGGTCAGGGTTGCAGCGGCGAACAGGGCAGTCAGGGTTTTCATAAGCTTCTTTCCTTGGATGAGCTGTTTAAGTGGGATCAGAATAACTGTGGCAACTTAATTCAGACTTAAATTCCCTTGAATCGAATAATCAATAGCCGTTATTGCGTATCACCTGCGCCACACTCGCCGCCGCCGGGCGCTTATAGAACTTCAGAAGCTCGCTGGCGCGGTTGGTGAAGATACCGTCGACGCCAGCCGCCATGACCTTCTGGTAATCCACCGCCTCATCGATGGTGTAGACGTGGACCAGCAGGCCCTGATCGTGGGTGTACTGGTTCATCCACGGTTGCACCAGGTCGGCGTAGCTCTGATCGCCACCCTGGGTCAGCGCGGCGGACGGGCCGGTACCGATCGCGCCCTGGGCCTTGGCGTAGTCGACCCAGCGCTGGTACTCGGCTTTGTCCTTGGGTTGCTGTTTTGCGTAGTAAGCGGCTTTGTCCTTGTCGCCGGATTGAGCAAAGGTCACTGTCGATTTTGGCTCGATGCTGCCTTCACCGACCCACAACAACAGGATCTTCGGCACCTGTGGCATTTCCTTTTGCAGCAATTCGAGGCTGCTCTTCTCGAACGTTTGCAGCACCACCTTGCCTTTACCCTGGCCGACGGACAGCTCGCTTTTAGCCAGTTTCGACCCCGCGGGGCTCAGCCAGCCGCGATCCTGGAGTTTTTCCTTGAGGTCGCGTTCGATTCCGGGAAACTGCTTGGGCTCCTTGGTCTCGATGTACAGGCCGGGCTTGTGCAGCGGATTGCCCTGGGCGATGTCGATGATTTCATCGAGGGAGAGGATTTTCAGGCCGGCAAACGCAGGACGCGCGCGATCCGGGTAGGCCGCGTTGAACCAGCTGCCGGCATCCAGGGTTTTCAGCTCGGCCATGGTGAAGGCATTGGCCGGGCTGTCCTTGCGCTCGGGGAACTTGCTGGCGACGTCGGTGGTGCGTTGCAGGTTATTGTCGTGCAGGGCGAACAGCACGCCATCCTTGCTGCGCTGCAGGTCCAGCTCCAGGTAATCGGCGCCGAGGTCGCGGGCCAGTTTGTAGGCGGCGGCGGTGGATTCCGGTGCATCGAAAGATGCGCCACGGTGGGCGATCACCGCCGGGTGCGGAATGCCCATTCGGGTGGCCAGCGCGGCGGGGCCGGGCTCGCTGGCGGCCTGGGCCTGGCCGAGGCCAAGCAGCAAACTCAGGAGCAGGGCGCTGTGGGTGAAGGTGGCCGGCATGGTCGAGATCCTTTCGTGACAGGTTTCAAAGAGGTCTCTTTTAACAACTGAGCGTTGCCAGCGCTATCGCGAGACCGACATAAACGTGTTGAAAGCTGATGTCGGTCAGCGTTTTTGTGTTCTTGTCTGCATTATTCTTCGTCCCGGCAACTTCCCCGGCAGAGGGAAAACCATTCGCTGGCCATGCGTGTAAACCATCGATCACTTCCTGTGAGGTTTCCATGCGCATCACTTCCCAGCTCATCTGCCAGGCCGCCGACCAGCTCCAGGGCTTCGTCGGCCTCAATCGCAAGACTGGCCACTACATCGTGCGTTTCAGCGAAGACTCGTTCGGCATGGACGTGGCTGACGACGGCATCATCCCCACCAGCGAATTCGTCTGGGTGCCTGGCCCGGAGCAGACCATGACGCTCAAGCGCGAGTTGATCCAGTTGTTGCTGGATCAAAATATTGATGAGCGAATCAACATCACCGAGCCGTTGCGGGTGTACATGGACAGGCGGGAAGTGCCGGAGATTTCGGCGGTGAGGAGTCTGGTGCGGGGTTAGTGGGCTTTCTCGCTGTTGCTGTTGCTTTGGCTTTTGATCTTGATTTTCTTGTCCCATCGAGAGGTTTCGTTCCGGTTCTGTCCAGCGCGGCGGGCCCCTGTAGGAGCGAGCTTGCTCGCGAAAAACCTGAGAGCACCGTGGGGTGTCAGGCTCCCCGCGTCATCGTTGACCTCCATCGCGAGCAAGCTCGCTCCCACAGGTATCGCGTACAGCCGCGAAATTCCAGTTGGCTGTCAGGCCGTCATCGCTGGCAAGCCCGCTCCTGCAGGGGGTGGGGTGAACTCATAAGCCCGCTCAACAAGGCAAACCCGGGTATGACACTGCGCATACCAGGTCGATCGCCCGCGCTCACTAATTGCCCGGTGCTCGGGATGCTGCTTCCACGCCAGGATCGCCGCCTCACTGGTCCAATACGACACCGTAATCCCCAGCCCATCATCGCCCCGCGCCGACTCTACACCGAGGAACCCCGGCTGCTCACGCGCCAGCGCCACCATCCGTTCGGCCGCTTCGGCGTACCCCTGGTCACCCTCGGTTCGTAGCGAAGTGAAGATCACTGCGTAATAGGGCGCAGCAATCATGACCGCCGCTCCACGCACGCTGCGATCAAGGCCCGCACCAGCGGTGGCAGGGTACCCTCGAGGGCAGCGCGTTCCGGCTGGAACAGCGTGGCGACATAGAACGGATGACCGCTGAGCTCGACCGCGCGCAAACCGTGTTCGGCATCATGGCCGACGGCATGAAGCGCGTGCTTGAGCAGTTCCCGTTCGAACTCGGGATTCACTCCGTAGCGGCAGCGATAGCCCTCACGAATTTCACAGGTTTCATATGCCCTGGCGATCAGCGAGCCTTCCCGCAAATGAATAATGTCGACAGCCTCAACCAGTGAACACGCCAGCGGCGTGAGCAATGCCCGCGATGCATCGGGAGCCGTCTCGCCATGTTCGGCATCCGCCCAGCCGAGCACGTTGCGCGCATATTCCAGCACCGCATGTTGAAACCCGCCGCAGGTGCCGAGGAAAGGTCGCCGCTGTTCACGGGCAAAGCGAATCGCCCGCAAGGCACCGTCCATGCTGCGATACGGGCTGGCGGGCACGCACCAGAAACCGTCGAACCCGGCGAGCGGCGTGTTGGCATGCAAGCTATCGGTGGCCAGCCACTGCCCTTGCACGTTTCGGCCGCTGTGTTCGGCGGCCAGGCCGAGCGCCACCGGGATGGCCTGGTGGGCGGTGACTTGAGGGTCTTGATCACCGATCAGGGCGATGCGAATGACGCGGTTTTCCATGGGTGACCTCGGCGCTTGTTGATTCCTGGCAGCCACTATAGATTGGCGTTCACGCACTCAATATTGGCGTTATCCCAAGTGATCAATGCAGCGACGCACTATCGACTGGACTACCCAGACCTGGCCCTGGTGCTCGCATTGGTGCGCGGCGGCTCTCTGGCCCGGGCCGCGCAGCTGATGAAAGTGGATGTCTCGACGGTGTTTCGCGCCGTGCGTCGACTGGAAGCCGCACTGGGCCAGCCGTTGTTCGAAAAAAGCCGCGCCGGTTACCTGCCCACGAGCCTGGCGCAGGCCCTGGCGGAACAGGCCGAGCGCGCCGAACAGGCATTGGAAGCCGCCAGGGTCGGTGTGGAGCAGGGCGGTGAAGTGGTCAGCGGCACCGTGCGCCTGACCTGCACCGATTCGGTCCTGCAAGGCTTACTGCTGCCGGCGCTGGCGCAGTTCATGCCGAACTATCCAGCGTTGATCCTTGAGCTCAGTACGTCCAACGACTTTGCCAACCTCAGCCGCCGCGATGCCGACATCGCCTTGCGCCTGACCCGTACGCCACCGGAACACCTGGTGGGGCGACGCCTTGCAGGGATTGGCTACCGGGTGTGTGCCAGCGCCGGTTATCTGCAAGGGGTCGATGCGACCGATCTGGTGTCACTGACCTGGATCGCCCCTGACGACTTCCTGCCTGATCACCCGACAGTGGCTTGGCGTCGTCAGGTAATGCCTGGGGTGATGCCGGCTTATCGCTGCAACAGCATGCTGTCGGTCACCGAACTGGTGCGAGCGGGGTTGGGCGTGGCGGCGTTGCCGGACTTTCTGATCGGTGATGGATTACAGCCACTGGGCGAGCCGTTGCACGGATACGACACCGCGCTGTGGCTGCTGACCCGCCCGGATTGCCGAGCCTTGCGCTCGGTGGTGACGCTGTTTGACGAGCTGGGGAGGGCGCTGAAGTTGCCCTAGGCGGTTCAGGCCTTTGGCTCGTCCTTGCGCACGAAGTGCTGATGCATTTCCGTGGTCAGGTTTTCGATGCGCTCGGTGAGGGCCTTGGTCATTTCCGTGAGGCGGGTGTTCTGCTCAAGCAGCGCCAGCAGTTGCGCGCTGTTTTTCGCCGCTTCCGCCTGTCGCTCACTGTTGGCGATCGCCAGCGCTTCGCGGTGTTGCGCATCGGCATCGGATTGGGCTTTGTCCCGCGCGGCCTGACGGGTCTGGGCCAACAGGATCAGGGGGGCGGCATAGGCCGATTGCAGGCTGAACGCCAGGTTGAGCAGGATGAACGGGTAGGCATCGAAGTGGGCGACGCCGAACAGGTTCAGGCACACCCAGATCACCACGATCAGTGTTTGTGCGCCTAGAAAGGTCGGTGTACCGAAGAACCGCGCAAAAGCCTCGGCACGCAGGGCGAATTTGTCATTGCCGAAGGTCGGCGCCAGGTGGGCATGACGGCGATGGAAACGCAGGTGATCGACGGGGGCGGTGGTTTCGTTGCTCGTGGAATTCATGATGCTCTCTGCAGGCGCTGGGACTGAGGCTCACTATAGCCTCGGCACGAGTTTCATTCTGAAACACATTCTGCCGTACACATTGAAGCGATCAGTTCTTCGACGCCGCTGTCGAGATTGTCAATTATTGCACCTGATAGCAGGCCAGGAACATGTCCAGCGCCGATTCCACCACGGTGCCTTGCATCTCGGTCGACAAAGCCGGCAAGCCCAGGGAAATCTGCGGCCAGAAGGCAAAGGATTTGAGCATGCCATGGAGCTGTTGCGCGGCAAATTCCGGGGCGACCGCTTTCAGGCGTCCATCGGCCTGGGCGGCTCGAATCCATATAGTGAGGTTTTCTTCGCGCTCCCCCATACGCGTCACCATGCTTTGCGCGCGCTCGGGAGAATGGATGGTGGCGGCGATGGCCACCCGCGCCAGATCGAGCAGATTTTCATCGCTCAGTACCGAAAGCTTTACCGTCAGCATATGACGCATCTGGTCACGCAGGGGCAGGTCGGGACGGTAAGGCACTTCCTGTTCCGCCGTGACCCGGACCCACAATTGATTGAGGATTTCAGCGAACAACTCTTCCTTGCTGGGGAAATGGTTGTACACCGTGCGCTTGGACACACCGGCGGTGGCGGCAATTCTGTCCATGCTGGTGATGTCGAATCCATTGGCACGGAATTCGACAATCGCCGCCTGAATGATGGCTTCGCGTTTGCGGTCGGTGAGGCGCTGTGGAGCTGTCATAAATACGCTTCGGCAGGAAGAAAGGAAAATTACACTCGGTAGTTTACTTGTGATCGGCTTTGATGCAACCTTGAAACTACACTGTGCAGTGTAATGTTTTGTTAATCCTGCCCGGTAAAACTAGAGTGCTCGGCTGATGCGTGCGTGTCTCGGCCATTTATCGTCCCAAAAACGGAAAACCGTGAAGCCTGCGGTTTTCCTGGAGTCATTGCCCCATGGCCAAATCAACTTCCGCGGCGAACAGCGCCTCCCAACCTGAAGCTTCCCGACAGGCTCAAGGACAGTTTCAAAACCACAGGCCGATTCAGCGTTTAAGCCTTGGCAAAACCTTGCGCATCCTCTGGAACGCGATGTTCCACAAACCGCGCAACACCCGGCCGACGGCGCCTGTACCGATGCAACCCCTGACGCAAGCGGCGTTGCTGGCAGCGCCCAACCACAGCGTCTATCGCCTCGGTCATTCCACGGTATTGCTCAAGCTGCGGGACAAATTCTGGATCACCGACCCGGTCTTCGCCGAACGCGCCTCCCCCGTGCAATGGGCCGGCCCCAAGCGTTTTCACCAACCGCCGATCAGCCTCGAGCAATTGCCGCCGATTGAAGCGGTGATCCTGTCCCACGATCACTACGATCACCTGGACTATCACGCGGTGCTCAAGCTTGCCGACAAGGCCAGGTACTTCCTGACCCCGCTGGGCGTGGGCGACACCCTGATCAAGTGGGGAATCGACGCCAGCAAAATCCGCCAGCTGGACTGGTGGCAGGGTACCGAGGTCGAGGGCATCCAGTTCGTCGCCACCCCCTCGCAGCACTTTTCCGGTCGCGGCCTGTTCGACGGCAACAGCACCCTCTGGGCCTCGTGGGTGATGATCGATGGCGATACGCGGATCTTTTTCAGTGGCGACAGCGGCTACTTCGATGGCTTCAAACGCATTGGTGAACAATACGGCCCTTTCGACCTGACCCTCATGGAAACCGGCGCCTACAACGTCGACTGGCCCCATGTGCACATGCAGCCTGAGCAAACCCTGCAAGCCCACCTCGACCTCAAGGGGCGCTGGCTGCTGCCGATTCACAACGGCACCTTCGATTTGTCGACGCATGCCTGGTACGAACCCTTCGACCGCATCCTGGCCCTGGCCTGGGAGCGCAATGTCTCGATCACCACGCCGCGGATGGGCGAGGCGTTCAATATGCTGGCGGCGCAGCGCGGTACGGCGTGGTGGTATGAAGTCGAACAGCAGGTCTACCAGGATCAGCAAATCCTCGGGTGAAGCGCCTACAGAACGAGACGAGTTTTCCTATGTGATTCAGGGCAAGTGATGACGGATATTCCCGGCCACGTCGGTAGGCTGGAAAGCTCACCCCGTACCACAAGGATGTCATTCACATGGATGTCAGGATAAAAGGCTGCATAACGCGGCTGACCCAGATCGTTCTGCTTTCGATCGCAAGCTACGCCAACGCACAACCATTGGAGTACTTGAGTGTCGATGAAATCAGCAAGGAAATGCAGCGCGGCCAGCTGAGTGCCGAGGCGCTGGTGCAACACCTGCAACAACGCATCGACAGGCTCGATAAAAACGGACCCACGATCAATTCGGTCATCGAGCTCAACCCCGATGCGCTGGCGATTGCCAGGTCGCTGGATCGGGAGCGAGAACGCGGGCATGTTCGCGGCCCCATGCACGGTATTCCGCTGTTGTTGAAAGACAACATCGATACGTCTGACCAGATGCAGACCAGCGCCGGATCATTGGCCATGATCGGGCAACCCGCCGCCGAGGATGCCTTTATCGTGCAACGGCTAAGGGCCGCGGGCGCGATCATTCTGGGCAAGACCAACCTCAGCGAGTGGGCAAACTTTCGTGACCCCGCGGTCCCCGACGGCTGGAGTGGCCGAGGCGGGCAAACCAGGAACCCGCATCTGTTAAGCCAGACGCCCTGCGGTTCAAGCTCCGGGTCCGGTGCGGCAGTGGCCGCAGGTTTTGCACCCTTGAGCGTAGGGACGGAAACCGCCGGCTCGATTATCTGTCCGGCATCGCTCAATGGGGTGGTGGGGGTCAAGCCCACCGTGGGGTTGTTGAGTCGCAGTGGCATTGTCGCTGTGACACACAAACTCGACACCCCTGGGCCGATGGCTCGCAGCGTTCGCGATGCGGCACTGTTGCTCAACGCCATGACGGGCAATGACGCCGCCGATCCGGTCAGTAAACCCCGAGCCCTCGATGGCGTGGACTACACGGCATTGCTCCGACCTGGTTCGCTGGTGGGGCGACGCCTCGGTTACCCACTCAAGTTCGATGTGAGCGGCGAGGCCGCGCAGAGCGATCCTCAGTTTTCCCGGGCGCTGGAAGTCATGCAGGCCGCCGGCGCAAAATTGATACCCATCGAGCTCAAAGACCCGCAGTCGGCGCAGGTGGAGGAGGCCCTGTCCATGGGAATCAAACGACACCTGCCTGAATACCTCGCGCAACGCACCGGCCTGCCCATCAAGAGCCTGGAAGACCTTGTCCGTTTCAATCAACGCAAACCTGGGGTCGAAGACCATGGGCAAAGCGTGTTGATCGCGGCCAACAACCTGGTGTTTGACCCGCTTACCTATGAGCAACTGTGGCAGACCATCCAGAGTGAAAACGCCGCCGCCATCGATGACGTCCTGGTGCAGCACCAACTGGATGCCGTGGTGCTCGATGTCGGCTCACCGGGGTTGAATGTCGTTCCGCTGGCGGGCTACCCCAGCATCATGGTGCCTACCGGAGCGGATGAAGACGGGCTGCCCACGTCGGCATTATTCTTCGGTGCACGCTGGAGCGAAGCCAGCCTCCTGGCATTGGCGTATGGCTATGAACAAGCCTCCCATGCGCGGCCAATACCTGCATTCAGGCCCTAGTTTCAGTTCCATGCACGTCTGGTCGTAGCGCAAGTGATGGCGCTGCGACCTCATTCAACCATCGCAAAATCCGCCCGCGCCACCGGATTCGGCGTAGGGCCTTTCACGTTCATCCCTCTACCCGGCGCAAACCCCGGGAAAAACACCAGCCCCTCCGCTTCAAGCCTGTATGCCAAGGCCAGACGAGTGACATCCAGCACCTCCTGCCGCGCCTCGAAGCGCTCGATGGCCTGCACCGAAACCCCGGCTTCGCGGGACAAGACTTCCACGCTCCAGCCCAGCATCGCTCGGGCCTGGGCGCAGTGGGCCGGGGTGAATTGGAAAAGGGCGATACGTTCCAGGGTGATTTTCATCGCTTGAGAGGCCATGGGGGTTCTCCGGGCTCGAGAGTACTGGTTTTAAATATACTGTGTTTTTGTACAGTTGTTTTCGATCCGGATCAAACGCATTTTTCGATTTTTCTGTTTCCTACCCCCATGGCCAGACGGAAGGTCACTGCCTTTATGGCTTGGATGACTCATCCAACCCCAGCGCCTCGCGTACGATAAAGTGATCCAGATTCTCGATATTGGCGCTGAACACCCCGAACGTCTGCTCGGGGTTTTTCTTGCTGGGCACCTGCCGCAACGCAGGCTGGACGCCATAAAAGAAGCAATACAATGGCTTCCCGCTCTCGATGGCGTGCTTGATTTCCTCCAGGAACGCCTTGCGTTTGCGGTAGCTGTCGATCAGCTTCTTGTTCAGGTAAACGTTGACCGAGTAGGGCGTCTTCTCGAACCAGACCTTCTTTTCGAAGTCGATGCGAAAGCTCTGGGTGTAGTCTTTGATCTGCTTGATCCTGCCCCAGTAAATCAGTCCCGGGTTGTCTTGCAGGTACTCGATCTTCTTGAAAAACGAGGCATAGGGCGCGGTGTGCTGGCCAATCTTCAGTGGCATGCGCTTGAGCAGCGCCTTGTCCTCGAAGTTCGACACGAAACATTCCACCGGATGGGCGAAGACACTGGTCTTGTCCGGCGCCGACTCGCGGCCGGGTTGCTCGACGCTGCTGATCGTCGATGCCGCTGCTGGCTCAGCTCCTTGCAGATCGGCAGCCACCGTCGGGTGCGACGGCTTGCGCACATACTCACGCCGACTGAGTAACAATTCCGACGGGAAATGTTCCTCGCGACTGTCATCCGTTTCCTCGCCGACCGAAGCCGGGGTTTTCAGGCTTGCATAAGGACAACCCGCGACATGCCGCGTACTCGGCAGATTCTTGAAGTGCGGCGTGCGCACGTAGTTGACGTTTTTGGCGTTGAACGTGCCCAAACCGTTCGCCGCATCAAACGCCAGGCGACAGGCATCGTTGGGGCACTGGAAATGTTCCTGTGCGGAATCGAACGCCATCGACTCGTCGAAATTCAGGTCGCGCACGTCATAGATCGACAGTTTTTCCTCGAGGCCGAGGCAATAGGCGAGGTCGAATTTCATGGGGTTACCACTGCGCCCGATGGGAACCCAGTTCAGACGCTGCAAGCGTCCACTGCACGGGCGTCCCGGTGATCTTCAGCGGCACATGCAGGCGATGTGCCGGGCCCCATGGCGTTTGCTCGACCAGCATGCCCTGATCCTGTTCGTCTTCGGCCCGCAATGGCTCGGCGCTACCGGGACCCTGGTCGATCAACAGCTTCGCCGTACGCGCCAACGACAGCCGCGCCGAACCACCCAGGCCGTTGTTCAAGCGTTCTGCCAACAAGCGGATCGCACTGGCCGCCATCAGATACCCGGTGGCGTGATCGAGCGCCTGCAGTGGCAAGGGCGTCGGTTTGTCCGCCTGCTGGCTGAGCATGCCCGCGTGCGCGATGCCGCTGCTCATCTGCACCAGGCTGTCGAAGCCGCGACGGTTCTGCCACGGACCGCTCCAGCCGTAGGCGTTGAGGCAAACGTCGATCAGGCCGGGGATCCGCTGCTGTCGTTCGGCGGCACCATACCCCAGGCGCTCCAGGGCATCGGCGCGGTAACCGTGGAGGACGATGTCGGCGTCCTTGAGCAAGCTTTCGAATACCTGGCGATCGGTTTGGTCGTGCAGATCCAGGCGTGCACAACGCTTGCCCAGCGTCATCTCCGGCACCACGCCCGGTTCGTTCCAGGAGGGTGGGTCGATGCGCAATACATCGGCGCCAAGGCCCGCGAGAAAGCGGCTGGCGACCGGGCCTGCGAGTACGCGGGTCAGGTCCAGCACCTTGATTCCGGCCAAGGGGCGCGCCACCGAACCTTGCCAGATTGTGTTCTGCGGAGTGTGGCCGGCGCTGAACTGAACCAGCGGTTCGGCGTTGACCGCGAGCCCTTGCGGATGGGCCTGCCACTGTTCCCACGTGCGCATTTCGGCGGCACAGCCACCGGCATCGACCACGGCCTGTTCCAGGTCAGTCCTGGCCCATTGCGCCACTTTAGCTGCCATCGACTTGCGGTCGATGCAAGCGCCCAGCACGGCCTCAGCGGCGGCGCGGTGATGGGGCGCATTGGTGTGCAGACGAATCCAGCCGTCCTTCGTGGCGTAGTCGCCAGCAATCGGGTCCCACAGTGGCGGGACCTTCCAGCCCAGCGGGCGGATCGAACTGGAAAACCAGAAGGAGGCCAGGCGCCGGTCGACTTCAAGGCCGGGCAAGCGTCCGGTTTGCTGGTGCAGCAATTCGCTGACTGCCTGGCCGGCGGCGGCGATGCTGGCGCACGCCAGGTCGGTGACGGCGAACGCCGAGGGCAGGGCACCGCTGGAGGTGAATGCGATGCAGGTGAGCGGCAAGCCGAGTTCGGCTTGAATGGACGTGAGTAGATCAGTCATCGAAGGGCTCTCCGGAACGAGAGCCCGAGCATAAAACAAAAAAACCTCAGAGCTGATGAAAACCCCGTAGGAGCTGCCGAAGGCTGCGATCTTTTGATCTTGAAAAATCAAAAGATCGCAGCCTTCGGCAGCTCCTACAGGTAAGGATCACACCCGGAACTGATCCATCAGTTTCATCTGCTGGGTGGTCAGGGCATTGAGCTGGCTGCTGATCTGCGCCGATTCGGTGGCTTGTCCGGTCAGGGTTTCGGTGACGGTACGGATCGCCGAGACGTTGCGGTTGACCTCTTCGGCCACGGCACTTTGCTGTTCGGCGGCGCTGGCGATCTGCAGGTTCATGTCGCTGATCACCGTGACCGCGTCGCTGATCTTGCCCAAGGCCTGGACCGCTTGCTGGATCTGCCCGGCGTTGCTGTGGGCCTGGGTCTGGCTCGAGTGCATGGTGGCGACCACACCGCGGGTGCCGCTCTGGATGCGCTCGATCACCAGGCGAATCTCTTCCACCGAGTCCTGGGTGCGCTTGGCCAGGTTGCGCACTTCGTCGGCGACCACCGCAAAGCCGCGACCGCTCTCGCCGGCCCGGGCAGCTTCGATCGCCGCGTTGAGCGCCAGCAGGTTGGTCTGTTCGGCGATGCTGCGGATCACCTCCAGTACCGAGCCGATCTGCTCGCTGTTGACCGCCAATGCCTCGACTTCAGTCACGGCCTTGCTGACTTCGTCGGCCAGTTGATTGATGTCGCGGGTGCTGCGCTCGATGATCTGCATGCCATCGCGGGCCGACTGATCGGCGCCCTTTGCCGCACTGGCGGCGTTCGATGCGCTGTTGGCGACATCGTGGGCGGTGGCGCTCATTTCATTGGAGGCGGTGGCGACCTGGTCTATTTCGCGAAATTGCACCTGCATGCCTTCGCTGGTCTGGCGGGCGATTTCCGAAGACTGGTCGGCGGTGCCGCGGGCATCGGTGATGCTCTGCTTGATCTGCGCGATGGTCGGCTGCAGCTTGTCGAGGAAACGGTTGAACCAGCTGACCAGCTCACCCAGTTCATCCTTCTTGCTGTAATGCAGGCGCTGGGTCAGGTCGCCGTCGCCACTGGCAATCGCCTTGAGCATCACGGCCACGCTATTGATCGGCCGGGTCACGCCTGACGCGGTCAGCCACATCAGCAGCAGGCCGAGCAGGCCGGCAACGACGGCGACCAGGATCGCCTTGAGCGTGCCGCTTTGCTGGGCATCGTCGAGCACTGCTTGCAACTTCACCGAATCGGCCAGCAGCACTTGCTTGGGCAAGTCGATCACCACGCCCCAGGGCTTGGCGTCGGCAATCGGGCTGACCGGGTACACCGCGCGGATCAGGTCGCCCTGTTGAAGAATCTTCGGCGCACCGCCGGCCAGCGATTGCTGAATGTCCTTACCCTCTGCGCCCAGGGTGTCGCCGATGCTTTTGCCGACCTTGCCAGCGTCGACACTGTAGGCGGCGAGCACGCCGGTGCCGGAGACGATCAGCATGTGCCCGGCGTTGTTGAACAGCTCGCGCTGGGAGTCGACGGCCGCGGCCTGCAGGGTGTCGAGGGCGATGTCGATACCGACTACGCCGATGACCTTGCCGTCCACCAGCAGCGGCAGGGAAATGGTGGTCATCAACACTTCCTTGTCCGCGACGGTGTCGGCGTACGGGTCCAGCAGGCAGGTACGCTTGCTGTCCCGGGGGCAGGTGTACCACACGTTGTAGGGTGTGCCGCTGAGGTTCAGGGTGGTCTTGGTCATGTCTTCTTCGACCATGATCGTGTTGAGTGCGGTCCCTGCGCTACGGCTCCAGTAAGAGGCGAAACGACCGATTTCGTTGGACTGGCGGGCGGCGTCTCCGACGAATTCGCTGTCCTTGCCATCCAGGCCATTGGGCTCGAACGCCAGCCAGATCCCCAGCACCTTGCCGTTGCGCTCGAAGGCGGTCTTCAGGCTCTGGTTGAGCTCCTCGCGCAGGGTGCCGGCGTCCAGCGAACGCTTGGCGGCCATGGTGCGCAGGTCCTTGATCTGGTCCGCCAGGGCGGTCACCACCGTCAGGGTTTCACCGAACGTCTTCTGCACCCGCACCGCTTGCTCGGCGGCCTTGGCCTGGAGCAGGTCCTGCACGCTGTCTGTGAGCATTGTGCTGCTGGAGGCGCTGACCAGCTCATCGTTCTGATTGGTCTGGTAGAAATTCATGCCCACGATCGATGCGACCACGCCAAGCAGGCACAGACCGGACAGCAGGACGATTTTCAGGCGGATGGACAGTGAGTCGAACATGGGGCGAGCTCGCGAATGGATGAGAGGTTGGCTGTGAGCCATGGCGGCTCGACACGCCAAATCCATTTAGCGCCATTCCAGCACATCGGCGGGGGGTACAGATTGCATGAGTGGGCTGCCGACGAACGGTCATGTTTGAACGTTTGCGCGGGGGAATGTGCCGAAAAGCCGGTGAAAAACGGGGAAGTTTGTCGGCGTTATGCCAGTGATTCCGGTCGCGACCAGATCCACAGGTTGCCCAGTCCCATGCCGACAATCGCCAGGTAGATCGGCCAGCCGTGATCGAGCATCACCAGCATGAGCCCGGCACAGAACAGCATGCTGACAGTGGCGCTGACCTTGGCCCGGCGCGCAATGATTTTGCCGTTGCGCCAGTTACTGAGAATGGGGCCGAACAGCCGATGGTTTTCCAGCCAGGCACTCAGGCGCGGTGAGCTTCGGGTGGCAGCCCAGGCGGCCAGCAGGATGAATTCGGTGGTCGGCAGGCCGGGTATGACAATGGCGACCAGGCCGATGCCGAGGC
Organism: Pseudomonas sp. YuFO20; assembly: GCF_035064975.1. NCBI lineage: Bacteria > Pseudomonadati > Pseudomonadota > Gammaproteobacteria > Pseudomonadales > Pseudomonadaceae > Pseudomonas > Pseudomonas sp. YuFO20. The sequence continues at coordinate 46,020 of NZ_JAXDEO010000024.1, read as the reverse complement.
TGACGTAGGCCAGCAGGCCGAAGAGGAAGCGGGCGAGTTTGGAGGAGGCAGGCATGGGGCGCTTGATCAGAACTCTTTGGACTGACTCGGTCCCCTGTGGGAGCGGGCTTGCTCGCGAAGGCGGTGTGTCAGGCGACATTGATATCACTGACACGACGCCTTCGCGAGCAAGCCCGCTCCCACAGGGGAGGGGTGGGGTGTCAGGCGATTTCCGGGGTGGTGGCGTACGCTTGTTCCAGCAATACCGTGAAGCGGTTGAAGGCGTCGATGGCGCCTTTGTCCAGTTCGGCTTCTTCCTCTGCGCTGAGTTTCAGTTCATCGAGGGTCTTGACGAAATTTTTCCAGCCTTGCGCGCGGCCACCTTCAGGTTCGCCAAGGTGGCGGGCGCCGAAGGTTTCGCTCAGGCCTAGGCCCACGGCACGCTTGATCAGGAACGCTGCGCCCAGCTTCGAGCCTTCGGAGACGAAAAGCCAGCCCAGGGCCTGGGCCTTGCTCGGGTTTTGCAGCGCACCGGCCACGGGCGCCGGAACTTCGGTGTCGAGGTCTGCCAGGTCGGCCTTGGCTGCATCGGCACGGCATCGGGCCGGCAGGTCCGGGACGATGGCTGTCAGTTCGGCATCGTTGTACAGCGCCACCAGCTCCGATTGGAACAGGTATTGCGCCACCACAAAACGGGCGAAGTTGGCCTGGGTTTCAAAGGGTGCGTGGGCTTTGACCAGTGCATCGAGCTTGCTGTGGGGCTCGTTGGTGACCTGGTTCAAGCGTTGCGAGCGCAGGGTGGGGCGTTGGGCGGTGTCCTGGGTGGTCATGGCAAATCCTTGAAAAGAAGAGGCGCTTGGTAACGAGACGAATGAGCAGGCGTGTGACAGTAAAAAATCCTCCCCGGACGGCTCGTCCAGCCGTCCGGGGAAGAGACCGGATCAGATATCCCAGACCAGATTGATTGCGAAGTTGCGTCCAGGCTGAGTCAGGCGATCGAGGTTGGCCGGTTGCGTCACCGACGCTTCGCCGACGCTGTCATAGCCACGTACGTCATCCCACTGCCAGTACTTCTTGTCGGTCAGGTTGTACAGGCCGGCGTTGACGGTCAGGTCGTCGGTCACCTTGTAGAAGCCGGCCAGATCGAGCACGCCGTAACCCGGTGTCTTGAACTGCGTGCTGGTGCCATCAGGGGTGTTGAAGCTGGTGCTGTCGACCCGGTTCTTGCGCTTGACCAGGGTCCAGCTCAGCAACGCGCCGTATTGGTCCTGGTCATAACCCAGGCCGAATACGCCGGTCAGCGGGTTGACGCTGTTGAGCGGTTCGCCGCTGTCATCGTTGCGACCATACAGGTAGGCCACGGAACCCTGGGTGTAGAGGCCGTTTGGTGCACCGAAGCTGTCCAGGTTCAAGCGTCCCTTGAGTTCGAGGCCCTTGATGGTGGCGTGCTTGATGTTGTTGCTCTGGAAAGTGGTCTCGGTGTAGCCGGGGGTAATGGCGTTCTCGTCGATGAAGTCGCGGTATTTGTTGTAGAACACCGCGACATCGAAGGTGCCGGCCTCGAACTGCCCGCGCAGGCCGGTTTCATAGCTCTTGCTCTTTTCCGGTTCGAGGTCGGGGTTGGGCGCGACCTGATAGCCACCCGCCAGGTTTTCGAAGCGGCCATACAGGGCTTTGGCGGACGGTGTGCGAAAGCCTTCGGCGTATTGGCCATACCAGGTGTAGTTGTCATCGAAGCGGTAAGTGGTGCCGAACTTCGGCGACAGGCGATGCCAGGTTTTGTTGTCCTCGTTGACCTCGCCGTTACCGCTCTGGTCAGCCGTCACCAGGAACTCATCGGTCAGGTGCGGCTTGAGCTGGGTGTAGTCGTAGCGCAGGCCGGGCACGAAGGTCCAGTTGTTCCAGGCGATCTGGTCCTGGGCGAACAAGCTGTAGGTGTTGATGGTCGGATCCGGGAAGTCGCTGGCCGGGGTCAAGGTATCGGCAGGACTGGCGGCGCCGACGACACGGCACGTACCGGCCACGGTCAGGCAGGTGCCGCTACCGGTACGCAGGCCGGTGACTTTGTCCTGCTTGATGGTGGTGCCGTAAGTGACGACATGGTCCGTGTCGGCAATGGCAAATGCCTTGTCGGCCTGGGCATCGAATACCCATTGACGATCCTTGTAGGTGGTCTCGCGGTTGCGCAGCACCGTGCGCGACGGCGCGTAGATTTCTTCGGTGCGCTGGTCGGTCTTGGCAATCTGGTAATTCAACGTCCACTTGATGTTGTCAGCCAGCAGGCTGTCCAGGGCGAAGCTGTGTTCCAGGCCGAAGCGCTCGCGGGTGATGGTGTCGTTGCCGGTGCGTGACTGGTAGAAGCCGAAGCCGCGTCCCGCGTTGAAAGGGCCACCCACGGCGCTCAGCTGGTTGGTGTCGCGATCGTCCTTGTAGTGCTCGTAAGTCAAGGCAAAGCGCGCATCGTCGGCGTAGTTCCAGCCCAGCTTGGCCAGCACGTTGGTGGTGCGCACGTCCTCGGGGTTGGCTTCGGTACGGTCCAGGCCGGTTCCACCGGTCTCGCCGTAGGACTCGGTTTCATGGCCATTGCGCTGGCTGAGGTGCAACAGACCGTCGAAGTCGCCGGTGCGCCCGGCCATGGTGCCCGACGTGAGCCAGCTGTCATCGGCCGAGCTGTAGCCGGTCTTCAGGCGGGCACCGACGTCATGGCCTGGCTTGATGATGTCGTCAGGGTCCAGGGTGTAGTAGCTGACGGCACCGCCAATGGCGTTGCTGCCGTAGAGCACCGAAGCCGGGCCGCGGAGGATTTCCACGCGCTTGACGATTTCCGGGTCGACATAGTTGCGGTTGGTCTGGGCGTACGGGCCATTGAAAAAACCGTCGGGCACTTGCACACCGTCGACCTGGGTCAACACACGGTCACCGTCGATACCGCGGATGTTGTAGCCGGAAAGGCCCGCGCGGGTACCGGTGCCGCCTACCGAAACACCCGGTTCGTAACGCACGAGATCCTTGATGCTGTTGACGTTGTTGCGGTCGAGCTCTTCGCGGGTGTGGACGGTGACGGTGCTGGGCACGCTGCTCACGTCCTGCTCCTGACGCGTGGCGCTGATGGTCACCTGTTGCAGGTTGAGCGTGCCGGCATTGTTGCGCGGCTCGAGGATGATGTTGTTGTTGCTCAGGATGCGATAGCTCAGGTTGGTCCCCACCAACAGGCGATCCAGGGCTTTTTCCGGCGGCAGCGAGCCACGCACGCCCGGCGAGCTCATGCCTTGCGCCAGTTCGGCGGAAAAACCCACCTGCCAGCCTGTCACGGCGGTAAAGGCATTGAGTGCCGAGACCAGCGGCTGTGGCGCAATGGTGAACGCGTAATCGCCCATTTTGCGCGACGGCTGCTCGGCTGCAGTGGCGGCCATGACCGGTGCAGTACCGGCCATCAGGATGGCGGCGGTCAGCAGCGACAGTACGCGGGAAGGTGAAGAGGCTGGGCGGGTAAGGCGAGAGGACATCGATAGCGCTCCGTGTCGCACGAATCTTTATAGGTGCTGATTGGCATCAAGGATGCGAATCAATTGCATTGGCTATAACGAGACGTACGAGCTTCGGCTATCGAGTAAAAATAATTCTCATTCAGTTCAAGATGACCAGTGCCGGGAATTCCTGGAGCCGGGCCGATGTGATGTGCGCCAGGGAGCGGACCACGTCCAGCGGCTGGTCGAGACGGTAGTTTCCGGTCACGGCGACATCAGCCAGCTGCTCGTTGTTGTTGATGATCCAGCCCGGATAGTAGCGACGCAATTCCGCCAGCACCTGGCTCAGCGGGCAGTTTTCAAATACCAGGCGGCCCTGGACCCAGGCCAGGTCGGTGGCTGCATCCAGTTTGGCCGGGCGGTCGAAACCGTTGGGGCCGATGCGGATGCTTTCCCCAGCGGTCAGGCGTACCAGGGCGTTGTCGCCGCTGGCGCGCAAGTCGACATCCCCGCGCTGCACCCGAACCTGGGTCACTCCGTCGAGGTAACGCACGGCAAACGCGGTATCGCGGACACTCGCCGTAACTCGCCCGGCGTCGATTTCCAGCGGCAGGCCGCGATGGGGCTGCACGTCGAAAAACGCCTCGCCCTGATACAGGCGGGCCACGCGCTTCTGATCGTTGATGGTGCTGGAAAAGGCCGAGTTGGTGTTGAGCAGGACTTGCGAGCCGTCCTCCAGTTGCAGGCGCTGGCGCTCACCGACCACGGTCAGGTGATCGGCCTGCAGGCGCATGGGCAGATTGCTGAAACTGAACAAACCGAGGATCAGCACGGCGGCCGTGGCCAGGGGTTTCCAGTGCGGACGCAGGCGCGACAGCACGCTGACTTTTGTGGGCTGCGTTGCCAGGGTTTGCGCGCATTGGGTGACTGGCGCACCGTTCCAGATCGCCTGGGCCCTGGCAAACGCTTCGGCGTGCGCCGGGTCGGCCGCGAGCCATTGGTGGAACTGGCGGGTCTGTTCTTCGCTCGGGCTGTCCAGCACGATCAGCCAGTCCAGGGCCTGGTCCATCGCCTCGGCTGTAGCCTGCGCCGGGGCAGGCGAAGGGGCGCGGTGGGTGTCCGTCACGGTGTTTACTCGGAAGGTTGAGAGATGCAGTTTCAAGCTTCAAGCTACATGCTGCAAGCTCGGTTCGGCGGTGGAGCTTGCAGCTTAAAGCTTGCCGCTGCTGTTCTCTGCGACAGCCATACATATCGTCATGATCAGTTTCAGCTCTTTCTGCACGGTACTGAGCGAGACGCCGAGTTTCTCGGCGATCTCCAGGTAGCTATGGCCGTGCAGGCGGCTGAGGATGAAAATTTGCTGCTGGCGGGCACTGAGTTGACTGAGGCGCACGTTCAAACGCTCGAGCAGTTGTTCGGCATGGGCGGCGTCTTCGGCACTGCTGGCGGGGGCGGCGACGCTTTCCACCACCTCCAGTGGCACGTCGTCGACCATGGTGCGCGAGTGGATGCGCCGCGCACGCAGGTGGTCCAGCGCCAGGTTGCGGGCGGTCTGGAAAACGAAGGGTTCGAGGTGATCGATGGCCCGCTCGCCGAGCGCCCGGGTCACGCGCAGGTAGGTCTCCTGCAGGAGGTCTTCGGCGGTGCTGTGATTGTTGACCATCCGCTCCAGCGTGCGCAGCAGGGAGACTCGCTGGGTGATGAAGACGTCGTTGAAGCGCGATTGACTCACGGGAGGACCTGATCCATTTTAAGCAAATGATAATGCTTATCATCTACTTGAATGGTCAAGTCCTGATTTGTGAAGGTTTACGCACGACCCTGCAAATAGGTCGCGTAATCGGGAATCCGATGGGCGTGTGCCTGATCCATCAGCGGGCTGCTGAGCAGGTAGTCGGCGCTGCATTCGTTGCATGCCACCGGGATGTTCCAGACCGCCGCGACCCGCAGCAATGCCTTGATGTCGGGGTCGTGTGGCTGTGGTTCGAACGGGTCCCAGAAGAACACCAGCATGTCGACCCGCTGCTCGGCGATGCGCGCGCCGAGCTGTTGGTCACCGCCCAGGGGGCCGCTGATCATGCTCTCCACGGGCAGGTCCAGGCGTTGTTGCAACAACAACCCGGTGGTGCCGGTGGCGACCAGTTCATGTTGGGCCAGGCGGTCTTTCTGACGTGCCGCCCAGTCGAGCAAAAACACCTTGCAGTGGTCGTGGGCGACCAGGGCGATGCGTTTGCGCGCGGCGATGGTTTTTTGGGTGAAGCTGATACCGATCATGGAGTGTTCCACAGGCGATTTGCGAGGGTGATTCTGAGGACGCCATCGCCAGCAAGCCGGCTCCTACAAGGCGCGTCGTATGCGATTCCTGTAGGAGCCGGCTTGCTGGCGATGGCGATCATGCAGGCGCCGAATTATTCGGCGTGGCATAGCGCCAGGCAGTTATCGAGCATGCGGTTGGAGAAGCCCCATTCGTTGTCGTACCAGGCCAGCACCTTGAGCAGCTTGCCGCTGGACTTGGTGTGGTTGGCGTCGAAGATCGACGACAGCGGGTTGTGGTTGAAGTCGCTGGAAACCAGCGGCAAGGTGTTGTAGCCGAGGATTTTCGAGTGCTGGGCGGCTTGCTTGAGCAGTTCGTTGACTTCTTCCCTCGACGCTTCGCGCTTGAGCTGCACGGTCAGGTCGACCAGGGAGACGTTGATCACCGGCACGCGCACGGCCATGCCGGTCAGTTTGCCCGCCAGTTCCGGCAGCACCAGGCCGACCGCTTCGGCAGCACCGGTCTTGCTCGGGATCATGTTCTGGGTGGCCGAACGGGCGCGGTATGGGTCGCTGTGGTAGACGTCGGTCAGGTTCTGGTCGTTGGTGTAGGCATGGATGGTGGTCATCAGGCCGCTTTCGATGCCCAGTTCGCGGTGCAGTACCTGAGCCACCGGGGCCAGGCAGTTGGTGGTGCACGAGGCGTTGGAAATAATCTGGTGCGACTGGCGCAGAATGTCGTGGTTGACTCCATATACCACGGTGGCGTCGGCGCCTGCGGCCGGGGCCGAGATGATCACTTTGCGTGCGCCGGCCGTAATATGCGCGGCGGCTTTGGCGCGGTCGGTGAACAGACCGGTGCATTCGAACACCACATCGATCTTTTCCGCGGCCCAGGGCAGGTCGGCCGGATTGCGAATGGCGCTAACCGAAATGCGGTCGCCGTTGACGGTCAGACTTTCCTGGTCATGCTGGACATCGGCTTCGAACGTGCCGTGAACCGTGTCGTACTTGAGCAAGTGCGCATTGATAGCGCTGTCTCCCAGGTCGTTGATGGCGACGATCTGCAAATCCTGGCGATAGCCTTGGGTATAGAGTGCTCGGAGGACGTTACGACCAATGCGGCCAAAACCATTGATTGCGATTCGTAGAGTCATTTATCAGCGCCGCCGTCGTTTTGTTGTTGGAATTACAAGATTATTCGCAAAAAAATAGAAAACAAGCCTTTTTAATGGCAATATTTTATTCAATCTACAACGAGTGACCTGAATCAACTGGTCCAACCGATCAAGAAAACCGTCTGTCATCCCATCGACACCGGCCTTTGATCAGCATAGACAATCAGGTCGCCACATCCGTTAGCCTGGAGTTCTACACATGCATCCCCGCGTCCTTGAGGTCACCGAACGGCTTATCGCCCGCAGTCGCGCCACGCGTGAGGCTTACCTTGCACTGATTCGCGATGCCGCCAGCGACGGTCCTATGCGCGGCAAGCTGCAATGCGCCAACTTCGCCCACGGCGTGGCCGGTTGCGGCAGCGACGACAAGAACAGCCTGCGGATGATGAACTCCGCCAACATCGCAATTGTTTCGTCATATAACGACATGCTCTCGGCGCACCAGCCGTATGAAGTCTTCCCCGAACTGATCAAGAAGGCCCTGCGCGAAATCGGCTCCGTCGGCCAGTTCGCCGGCGGTACCCCGGCCATGTGCGATGGCGTGACCCAGGGCGAGCCGGGCATGGAGCTGAGCCTGCCGAGCCGCGAAGTCATCGCGCTGTCCACCGCCGTGGCGCTGTCCCACAACATGTTCGATGGCGCGCTGATGCTCGGCATCTGCGACAAGATCGTCCCGGGCCTGATGATGGGCGCGCTGCGCTTCGGCCACCTGCCGATGATCTTCGTCCCGGGCGGGCCGATGGTGTCGGGTATTTCCAACAAGCAGAAAGCCGACGTGCGCCAGCGCTACGCCGAAGGCAAAGCCAGCCGCGAAGAACTGCTGGAGTCGGAAATGAACTCCTACCACAGCCCCGGCACCTGCACCTTCTACGGCACCGCCAACACCAACCAGCTGTTGATGGAAGTCATGGGCCTGCACTTGCCGGGCGCTTCCTTCGTCAACCCGAACACGCCGTTGCGCGACGCCCTGACCCGCGAAGCGGCGCACCAGGTGACGCGCATCACCAAGCAGAACGGCGACTACCTGCCGATCGGCGAAATCGTCGACGAGCGTTCGCTGGTCAACTCCATCGTCGCCCTGCACGCCACTGGCGGCTCGACCAACCACACCTTGCACATGCCGGCGATCGCCATGGCGGCGGGCATCCAGCTGACCTGGCAGGACATGGCCGACCTCTCCGAGGTGGTGCCGACCCTGAGCCACGTCTACCCGAACGGCAAGGCCGACATCAACCACTTCCAGGCCGCGGGCGGCATGTCGTTCCTGATTCGCGAACTGCTGGACGCCGGGCTGCTCCACGAAAACGTCAACACCGTGCTCGGTCACGGCTTGCGCCGTTACACCATGGAGCCGTTCCTCGACAACGGTGAACTGGTCTGGCGCGAAGGCATCACCGAAAGCCTCGATGAAAGCATCCTGCGTCCGGTCGCCCGCGCATTCTCGCCAGAGGGCGGCTTGCGGGTGATGGAAGGCAACCTCGGTCGCGGCGTCATGAAAGTTTCCGCCGTAGCACTGGAAAACCAGATCGTCGAAGCGCCCGCCATGGTGTTCCAGGATCAGCAGGACCTGGCCGATGCGTTCAAGGCCGGTTTGCTGGAGAAGGATTTTGTCGCAGTGATGCGCTTCCAGGGCCCGCGTTCCAACGGCATGCCGGAACTGCACAAGATGACGCCGTTCCTTGGCGTGCTGCAGGATCGCGGCTTCAAGGTGGCCCTGGTGACCGACGGGCGCATGTCCGGTGCCTCGGGGAAAATCCCGGCGGCCATCCATGTCAGCCCCGAAGCTTATGTGGGCGGCGCTTTGGCACGGGTGCAAGAGGGCGATATCATCCGCGTCGATGGCGTCAAAGGCACCCTGGAGCTTAAGGTGGACGCCGAAGAATTTGCAGCGCGCACACCAGCCAAGGGTTTGTTGGGCAACAACATCGGCACCGGTCGCGAACTGTTTGGTTTCATGCGCATGGCCTTCAGCTCGGCGGAGCAGGGGGCCAGCGCCTTCACTTCTGCCCTGGAGACGCTTAATTGAAACTGGCTTTGGTCGGTGACATCGGAGGTACCAACGCACGTTTCGCGTTGTGGAAAAACCAGCAATTGGAAAGCGTCCAGGTGCTGGCGACGGCCGACCACGCCAGCCCGGAAGAGGCGATCAGCCTCTACCTGAGCGGACTCGGCTTGGCGCCGGGTTCCATCGGCTCGGTATGCCTGTCGGTGGCAGGCCCCGTGAGCGGCGACGAATTCAAATTCACCAACAATCACTGGCGTTTGAGCCGCAAGGGTTTCTGCAAGACCTTGCAGGTCGATCAGCTGCTGCTGGTCAACGATTTCTCGGCCATGGCCCTGGGCATGACCCGCCTGCAACCCGGCGAATTTCGCGTGGTGTGCGAAGGCACGCCGGAGCCGTTGCGCCCGGCGGTGGTGATTGGCCCGGGTACGGGGCTGGGCGTTGGCACGTTGCTCGATCTGGGCGACGGGCGTTTTGCCGCGTTGCCGGGGGAGGGCGGTCACGTCGATCTGCCGCTGAGCAGTCCGCGCGAGACTCAACTGTGGCAGCACATCTTCAACGAGATCGGCCATGTCAGCGCTGAAACGGCGTTGAGTGGCGGCGGCTTACCCCGAGTCTATCGGGCGATCTGTGCGGTGGATGGGCACACGCCGGTACTCGAAACCCCCGAGGCGATTACGGCAGCCGGGTTGGCGGGGGACCCGATTGCCCTGGAAGTGCTCGAACAATTCTGCTGCTGGCTCGGTCGCGTGGCCGGCAATAACGTACTGACCACCGGTGCGCGTGGTGGCGTGTTCATCGTTGGCGGGGTGATCCCGCGCTTCGCCGATTTCTTCCTCGAAAGTGGCTTCGCTCGATGCTTTGCCGACAAGGGCTGCATGAGCGATTACTTCAAGGGGATTCCGGTGTGGCTGGTGACGGCGCCGTATTCCGGGTTGATGGGGGCAGGGGTAGCACTGGAACAATCTATCCCAGTGTGAAATGCGATCAAAAATGTGGGAGCGGGCTTGCTCGCGAAAACGGTTTTACATTCAACACATTCGTTGACTGACACACCGCTTTCGCGAGCAAGCCCGCTCCCACAATTGTTTCTGTGGTGTTTGTAAAAATGGTGCTTAAGGCATAATCCGCCCAATTCAAATAACAAGGACGCCTTCCTGTGAGCTCAGTCAACAAGTCGATTTTGTTGGTCGATGACGATCAAGAGATACGCGAGTTGCTGGACACCTACCTGACCCGCGCGGGTTTCCAGGTGCGTACCACGCCCGATGGCGCCGGCTTTCGCCAGGCCCTCAACGACGCCCCCAGCGACCTGGTGATCCTCGACGTGATGCTGCCGGACGAAGACGGTTTCAGCCTGTGCCGCTGGATTCGCCAGCACCCGCGTCAGTCACAGGTGCCGATCATCATGCTCACCGCCAGCTCCGACGAGGCCGACCGGGTCATCGGCCTGGAGCTGGGGGCCGACGACTACCTGGGCAAGCCCTTCAGCCCCCGGGAATTGCAGGCACGCATCAAGGCCTTGCTGCGCCGGGCCCAGTTCGGCCAGGAGCGCTCCGGCAACGAAGTGCTGGCCTTCGATGACTGGCGCCTGGACATGGTCAGTCATCGCCTGTTCCACATCGATGGCGAAGAGGTGATTCTGTCCGGTGCCGATTTCGCCCTGTTGAAGCTGTTCCTCGATCACCCCCAGGAAATCCTCGACCGCGACACCATCGGCAACGCCACCCGGGGCCGGGACCTGATGCCCCTCGATCGCATCGTCGACATGGCGGTCAGTCGTCTGCGCCAGCGTCTGCGCGATACGGAAAAACCACCGCGGCTGATTCGCACCGTACGGGGCAGCGGCTATCAGCTGGCAGCCAGTGTGGTTGCCGCCAATGGTCACTGATTTCCTGCGCAAGTTGGCCGGCCGCGTGCCGGTGCCACGCTCGCTGCTCGGGCGCATGTTGCTGCTGACGTTACTCGCGGTGTTGTTTGCCCAGACCTTGTCCAGCGTGATCTGGGTTTCCCAGTTACGTGCGACCCAGCTGGAAGGCCTGGTCACCAGCGCGCGCAGCCTCGCTCACTCGATGAACGCCAGCGTCAGTTACCTGCGCTCGTTGCCGGTGGCCTATCGCCCGCTGGTGCTCGACCAGCTGCGCAGCATGGGCGGTACGCGGTTCGTGGTGACGCTCAATGACAAACCCCTGGGCATGGAAGTGTTGCCGATCACGCCCCGCAAGGAAGCGGTGATCAAGGCGGTGGACCAGGTGCTGCGCCAGTCCCTCGGCCAGGACACCGACATCTCGGTAACCTTTGTCAGCCCCGAAGACCTGCGCATCTTCAACGCTGGTCTCAAGCTCGACGAACTGCCACGTTCCTGGGCGCACTACGCGCTGACCCTGGAGCCGGTGAACCCGCCGGTGCTGGTCACGCAGATCCAGATGGCGCCGGGCGAATGGCTGTACATCGCCTCGCTGTTGCCGGAGCCCTACACCAGTCTTGAAGAACAAGGCCTGCCGGCGCAGCAGGTGTGGTTCATCGTCCTCACCAGCGGCTTCCTGCTGTTGTTCATCGGCCTGTTGGTGCACTGGCAAAGCCGGCCGCTCAAGCGCCTGGCGCGGGCGGCGCGGGACCTGTCGCTGGGCGCCGACGTCGAGCCGGTGGCCGAAGGCGGCGGCAGTGAAGTGGTCGAAGTCGGCCGCGCCTTCAACACCATGCGCGAGCGCATCAGCCGTTACCTGACCGAACGCAGCCAGTTGTTCAGCGCGATTTCCCACGACTTGCGCACCCCGATCACCCGTTTGCGCCTGCGAGTCGAATTGCTCGAAGACGAACAGCTGCAAGCCAAGTTCGGGCGTGACCTGGATGAGCTGGAGCTGCTGGTCAAGGGCGCGCTGCAATGTGTGAAAGACACTGACATCCACGAGAACATCGAGCCGGTGGACCTCAATCATGTGCTCGAGTGCCTGGTCGAGCCGTACCTGTCACCCAATGGTAACGGCCGCGTGACCCAGCAAGGCCGCGCCCTGGCGGCCTATCCGGGCAAACCACTGGCGCTCAAGCGTTGCATCGGCAACCTGATCGACAACGCCCTGAAATACGGCCAGAACGCCCACCTGCACATCGATGACGACGACAGCGCGTTTGTCCTGCATGTCGATGATGAAGGGCCAGGGGTTCCCGAGCAGCGACTGGAGCAGGTGTTCGAGCCGCACTTTCGTCTGGCCGGGCAGCAGCAGGGGTATGGGTTGGGGTTGGGGATTGCGCGCAATATTGCCCATAGTCATGGGGGTGAAGTGAGTTTGCAGAATTTGCGTGAGGGGGGGTTGCGGGTGACCCTGCAATTGCCCCGCAGTGTTGATTAGTAATACCGCGTTATCGTTCTTCGCGAGCAAGCCCGCTCCCACAGTTGGAATGCATTCCAACTGTGGGAGATTCTATGTTGCAGGGGAACCCTGCAGCCTTAAATCCGGCTGGTATTCGCTCTGGTTTTTCATGAGTGCAAATGCCACCCGGCACAGCTTGCGGGCGAGGATGACCAGGGCCTGGGTTTTTGCCAGGCCTCTGGCCAGATAGGACTCATAAAACGGTTTCCAGGTGGGAGACCGACAAGCCGCCATTGCCGCGTTGTGAGCCAGGCGTCGCAACTCCGTATCGCCTTTTTTGGACAGATGGCGAGGCCCGTTCTTCTTGCCTGAATCCTTTGCGCGCAAGTCCATCCCCAAAAAAGCAATGAACGCATCGCCGTTGGCGAAGTGACCACGCATGAATGCAGTCGCCAAGCCCGTAGCCGTAAGCTCACCGATCCCCTCAATGGCTTTGCAACGCCTGATGTTTTCGGTGATGCCTGCCTCTTTGCTGACTTTGTGCAGTAATTTCTGAATGGCCTGCTCAGCTTGCTTGAAGGACTTCAACTGCCGAGCCAATTCATCTTTCAGAAGCGGTTCGCTCGACCAGCTCAGCGTGATGCCCACACGCACGTTGATGAGTTCTGCGCGTCGATGCAGCAGACTTTTCAACACTTTGTAGGCCTGTGGAGGTGGACTCCAGAGACGCAGTCGTTCCTGCTCGCTAGACAGGTAACGCGCCAGCAGGCGCGCATCACACGGGTCGGTTTTCGCCCGCTGGCCAATGCTTTCGCGGTAGTGGCTCAGCCGATAAGCATCCACAACGTAAACCCGGTGCCCCATTTCGTGGGCCAGTTCAACCGTGTCCAAGTGGTAAATGCTGGTGGCTTCCAAAGCAATTGAGCTTTGCGCAGGCAGCGCTTTGAGCCAACGACCAAGAGTCTCCCGATCGTTGTTGACGGCTTCAGTGGTTTTTTTGTCTTCGCGGTAAGCGACGATTTCGGCCTTGGCCACATCAATGCCGATTACCGTTGGCGAGGTAAGGATTGTCATGACGAATCCTCGGGGCTAGGGTTTAAGGGCTTGTCGGGGTTTACCCTTGCGCTGGCTTGCCTCTATCGTCGGTTGGTTTACCGATGAATTCCTTATCGGCGCTTCGGGTAGAAAGGGCGGGACGAGAAGTCTCCCACGGTCCGTACTGGCTAGAGTCGGAATCGAGCTTTTAGTCCCGCCCACCCCTTCAAGTCTAAACATACAAGCGGGCTTGCTCGCGAAGGCGTCAGTGCATTCAACGCAATTTCAAAAGGGAAATGTCACAGCTTGGTGACATAACACGCCCCCTTCGTTACAAGCCCACCACCGCCCGTTGTTTAGACTGCCCCTCAGTCATAACAACAAAAAAGGCACCCCATGGACTCCTCTCAACCCGCCTTCAGCAGCTGGCTGAACGCACCGGCCCATCAGCAATGGCTCGCCGCCGAAGGCTTGCGCCTGCTGGCATTCGCCAAGGCATCAAGACTGCCTGAAGGCTTCGGCAATCTCGACGAAAAAGGTCGTCTCCCGGCCAACGCCCAAGCCCACACCATGAACACCGCGCGCATGACCCACTGCTTCGCCATGGCGCATATCCAGGGCCTGCCAGGATTTGCCGACCTGGTGGATCACGGCATCCAGGCCCTGCGCGGGCCGCTGCGCGATGCCGTGCACGGTGGCTGGTTCGCGCTCGCCCAACACCGTGACGGTAACACCGGCAAGAACGCCTACCTGCATGCCTTCGTGGCCCTGGCCGCGAGTTCCGCGGTGGTCGCGCAACGGCCCGGTGCGCAGGCCTTGCTCGATGACGCGATCGACATCATCGACAGTTGTTTCTGGAGCGAAGAAGAAGGTGCCATGCGCGAATCCTTCAATCGCGACTGGAGCGAGGAGGAGGCGTACCGCGGCGCCAACAGCAACATGCACGCCACCGAAGCTTTCCTCGCCCTGGCCGATGTCACCGACGACAAGCGCTGGTTAAACCGCGCCCAGCGCATCGTCGAGCGAGTGATTCATGGTCACGCCGCCGCCAATGACTATCTGGTGATCGAGCATTTCGACCGCGACTGGCAACCGCTGCGCGAGTACAACCACGACAACCCGGCCGATGGTTTTCGCCCCTACGGCACCACGCCGGGACACGGTTTCGAATGGGCTCGATTGCTCTTGCATCTCGAGGCTGCGCGAGTACGCGCCGGCATGCTCACCCCAGGCTGGCTGGCCACCGACGCGCAAAAACTCTTCGAGCACAACTGCCGCCACGGCTGGAACATCGACGGCGCGCCGGGCCTGGTCTACACCCTCGACTGGGACAACAAGGCGGTGGTTCGCCATCGCCTGCACTGGACCCATTGCGAAGCCAGCGCCGCCGCCAGTGCCTTGCTCAAGCGCACCGGCGATGCGCAATACGAATACTGGTACCGACTGTTCTGGGAATTCTGTGACAGTCATTTCATCGACCGATGCGATGGCAGTTGGCATCACGAACTCGACCCCTTGAACCGCCCAAGTGCCGATATCTGGCCCGGAAAACCCGACCTCTATCACGCCTGGCAGGCGGTGCTGATCCCGCGCCTGCCGCTGGCGCCGAGCATGGCCAATGCGCTGGCAGCATTGTCCCAGAGCGGTTCTGTGTAACCATGCGGTGACATTCGCGCGTCCCTTCGTTACCTGCGAAGGGCCGTCCCCTGTTTAAAATCCTCTGCAGCGCAAGCACCAGACTTGCATGCATAACAACAAGAAAGGTACTTCTCGATGAATGCGATTTCTCGCCTCGCTACTGTCATTTCCCTCGTCTCCCTGTCTGCGCTCCCGCTCAGTGTGCTTGCCGCCGAATCCAAAGGTTCCGTGGAAGTCGTTCACTGGTGGACCTCCGGTGGCGAAAAGGCAGCGGTCGATGTGCTCAAGGCTCAAGTCGAAAAAGACGGCTTCACCTGGAAGGACGGCGCAGTCGCCGGTGGCGGCGGTGCGACGGCCATGACCGTGCTGAAAAGCCGTGCCGTAGCGGGTAACCCGCCGGGCGTTGCCCAGATCAAGGGCCCGGACATTCAGGAGTGGGCGTCGACCGGTCTGCTCGACACCGACGTCCTCAAGGACGTTGCCAAAGAAGAGAAGTGGGACAGCCTGCTCGACAAGAAAGTCTCCGATACCGTGAAGTACGAAGGTGATTACGTGGCCGTGCCGGTGAACATCCACCGGGTGAACTGGCTGTGGATCAACCCCGAAGTCTTCAAGAAAGCCGGTATCACCAAGAACCCGACCACCCTCGAAGAATTCTACGCGGCAGGCGACAAGCTCAAGGCTGCCGGCTTCATTGCGCTCGCCCACGGCGGCCAGCCTTGGCAGGACAGCACCGTGTTCGAAGCCGTTGTGCTTTCGGTCATGGGTGTCGATGGTTACAAGAAAGCCCTGGTTGATCTCGACAATGGCGCGCTGACCGGTCCGGAAATGGTCAAGGCGCTGACCGAACTGAAGAAAGTAGCGACCTACATGGACGCCGACGGCAAAGGTCAGGACTGGAACCTGGAAGCGGCCAAGGTCATCAACGGCAAGGCCGGCATGCAGATCATGGGTGACTGGGCCAAGTCCGAGTGGACCGCCGCCAAGAAGGTCGCCGGCAAGGACTACGAGTGCGTAGCGTTCCCGGGTACCGACAAGGCCTTCACCTACAACATCGACTCGCTGGCAGTGTTCAAGCAAAAAGACAAAGGCACTGCAGCCGGTCAGCAGGACATCGCCAAAGTCGTATTGGGTGAGAACTTCCAGAAAGTCTTCAGCATCAACAAGGGCTCGATCCCGGTGCGCAACGACATGCTGGCGGACATGGGCAAGTACGGTTTCGATGCGTGCGCCCAGACCGCGGCCAAGGACTTCCTGACTGACGCCAAGTCCGGCGGCCTGCAACCGAGCATGGCGCACAACATGGCGACCACGCTGGCGGTACAGGGTGCGTTCTTCGACGTAGTGACCAACTACATCAACGACCCGAAAGCCGACCCGGCTGATGCGGCCAAAAAACTCGGCGCGGCGGTTCAGTCGGCCAAGTAACCCTTAGCACCGCAGGCCCCTCCTGTGGGAGCGGGCTTGCTCGCGAAGGCGTCGCTTCAGTTGATACATGTTTCGCCTGACACACCGCTTTCGCGAGCAAGCCCGCTCCCACAAGGGAATGCCCTTGTAATCTTTATTGTGGATTTCCCCATGAGTTCTGTTGCTGTGTTCAGCAAGGCCTCGCCGTTCGATGCATTGCAACGCTGGCTGCCAAAACTGGTGCTGGCGCCGAGCATGTTCATCGTGCTGGTGGGCTTCTATGGCTACATCCTGTGGACGTTCGTTCTGTCGTTCACCACATCGACCTTCCTGCCCAACTACAAGTGGGCGGGTCTGGCGCAATATGCGCGGCTGTTCGACAACGACCGCTGGTGGGTGGCGAGCAAGAACCTGGCACTGTTCGGTGGCATGTTCATCGGCATCACCCTGGTGATCGGCGTGCTGCTGGCGGTTTTCCTCGACCAGCGCATCCGTCGAGAAGGCTTCATCCGCACCATTTACCTGTACCCGATGGCGCTCTCGATGATCGTCACCGGTACTGCATGGAAATGGCTGCTCAACCCGGGCATGGGCCTGGACAAATTGTTGCGTGACTGGGGCTGGGAAGGCTTCCGCCTGGACTGGCTGATCGACCCGGATCGCGTGGTCTATTGCCTGGTGATTGCCGCTGTCTGGCAAGCCTCGGGCTTCATCATGGCGATGTTCCTCGCCGGCCTGCGCGGCGTTGATCAATCGATCATCCGTGCCGCGCAGATCGATGGGGCGAGCATGCCGCGCATCTACTGGAAAGTGGTGCTGCCAAGCCTGCGCCCGGTGTTCTTCAGCGCGGTGATGATCCTAGCGCACATCGCGATCAAGAGTTTCGACCTGGTGGCGGCGATGACCGCCGGTGGCCCGGGCTACTCCTCGGACCTGCCAGCGATGTTCATGTACTCCTTCACCTTCAGTCGCGGCCAGATGGGCATGGGTTCGGCCAGTGCGATTCTGATGCTCGGTGCGATTCTCGCAATCATCGTGCCTTACCTGTACTCCGAGCTGAGGACCAAGCGTCATGACTAGTCTCGCTGCCAAACCTGCCATCAGCTTGAGTCGCATCGCGATCTACGCCGTGCTGATCCTCGCCGTGATGCTCTACCTGATTCCGCTGGTGGTCATGCTGTTGACCAGTTTCAAGACCCCGGAAGACATCAGCACCGGCAACCTGCTGAGCTGGCCGACCGTGGTCAGCGGCATCGGCTGGGTCAAGGCCTGGGCCACGGTTGACGGTTATTTCTGGAACTCGATCAAGATCACCGTTCCGGCGGTGCTGATCTCCACGGCCATCGGTGCCTTGAACGGCTACGTGCTGTCGATGTGGCGTTTCCGTGGTTCGCAGCTGTTTTTCGGCCTGTTGCTGTTCGGTTGCTTCCTGCCGTTCCAGACCGTCCTGCTGCCGGCCTCGTTCACCCTCGGCAAGATGGGCCTGGCGAGCACCACTACGGGCCTGGTGTTCGTGCACGTGGTCTATGGCCTGGCGTTCACCACGCTGTTCTTCCGTAACTACTACATCAGCATTCCCGATGCGCTGGTGAAAGCGGCACGCCTCGACGGCGCGGGTTTCTTCACCATCTTTCGCCGGATCATCCTGCCGATGTCGACGCCGATCATCATGGTCTGCCTGATCTGGCAGTTCACTCAGATCTGGAACGACTTCCTGTTCGGGGTGGTGTTCTCCAGCGGGGATTCACAACCGATCACGGTGGCGCTGAACAACTTGGTCAACACCAGTACCGGGGCCAAGGAATACAACGTTGATATGGCAGCGGCGATGATCGCCGGGCTGCCGACCCTGCTGGTCTATGTGGTCGCAGGCAAGTATTTCGTGCGCGGGCTGACGGCCGGCGCAGTCAAGGGGTAATCATGGCTACGCTCGAACTTCGCAATGTAAACAAGACCTATGGCGCCGGCCTGCCGGACACCCTGAAGAACATCGAACTGTCGATCAAGGACGGTGAGTTCCTGATCCTTGTCGGCCCGTCGGGCTGCGGCAAGTCGACCCTGATGAATTGCATCGCCGGTCTCGAGACCATCACCGGCGGCGCAATCATGATCGGCGACCAGGACGTCAGCGGCATGAGCCCCAAGGATCGCGACATCGCCATGGTGTTCCAGTCCTACGCGCTGTACCCGACCATGAGCGTGCGCGAGAACATAGAGTTCGGCCTGAAAATCCGCAAGATGAGCCAGTCGGCCATCGATGAGGAAGTCACTCGCGTCGCCAAGTTGTTGCAGATCGAACACCTGCTCAATCGCAAGCCCGGCCAGCTCTCCGGTGGTCAGCAACAGCGTGTGGCGATGGGCCGTGCCCTGGCGCGGCGGCCGAAGATCTATCTGTTCGACGAACCGCTGTCCAACCTCGACGCCAAGCTGCGGGTCGAGATGCGCACCGAAATGAAACTGATGCACCAGCGCCTCAAAACCACCACGGTGTACGTGACCCACGACCAGATCGAGGCCATGACCCTGGGGGACAAAGTGGCGGTGATGAAGGACGGGATCATCCAGCAGTTCGGCACGCCGAAGGATATCTACAACAACCCGGCCAACCTGTTCGTGGCGAGCTTCATCGGTTCGCCGCCGATGAACTTCATCCCTCTGCGTTTGCAGCGCAAGGACGGTCGCCTGCTGGCGCTGCTCGACAGCGGCCAGGCCCGTTGCGAGCTGCCGCTGGGCATGCAGGACGCCGGGCTCGAAGACCGCGAAGTGATCCTTGGCATGCGCCCTGAGCAGATCGTACTGGCCAGCGGCGAGCCCAATGGCTTGCCGAGCATTCGCGCCGAAGTCCAGGTCACCGAACCGACGGGGCCGGACACCCTGGTGTTCGTCAACCTCAACGACACCAAGGTCTGCTGCCGCCTGGCGCCCGATGTTGCGCCGCAGGTTGGCGAGACCCTGACGTTGCAATTCGATCCGGCGAAAGTGCTGCTGTTCGATGCCAAGACAGGTGAGCGGCTGGGGGTGGCTGGCTTGCCGAAAACCGAAGCTCACGCCGCCAACGTGGGCCAATTCAAAGGCCGCTGAAGATCAAAAAATGTGGGAGCGGGGTCGTGTGGGAGCTGGCCCTGCCGGCGATGCGGACAACTCGGTTTAACCTCGAACCGAGTTGACGCTATCGCCGGCAGGCCAGCTCCCACAAAAGCCCGCTCCCACAGGGGATGTAACCGCGTTAGATAAAAACAGTTAATAACAATAAGACGAGGATGTAGGGATGAAGAAGAACAACAACGCTCAGCTTATCTGCCAGTTATCGGCGATTGCGGCAATGATGCTGGCCGGTAGCGTGCACGCGGCTGATGCGTTCAGTGCCGATTCCGAATGGATGACGGGCGATTGGGGTGGTGAGCGGACCAGGCTGATCGAGCAGGGCATCGACATCAAGATGGACTACGTCGGTGAAGTGGGCGGCAACCTCGACGGCGGTTTCAACGATGACAAGACCGCACGCTACAGTGACCAGTTCGGCCTGGGGGCGGCGCTGGACCTGGAGAAACTGTTCGGCTGGGACAACACCCAGGCCAAGATCCAGCTCACCAACCGTAACGGTGAGAACATCTCCAACGACCGTATCGGCGACCCGCGTGCCGGCACCTTGAGTTCCTCCCAGGAAGTCTACGGCCGTGGGCACATGGTCCGGCTGACCCAACTGTGGATCAAGCATCAGTTCTTCGACAATAAACTCGACATCAAGGCCGGTTACTTCGGTGAAGGTGAAGACTTCAACACCTTCCCCTGCGAATTCCAGAACCTGGCGTTCTGCGGCTCCCAGGTGGGCAACTGGGCCACCAACATCTGGTACAACTGGCCGGTCAGCCAGGCGGCGATCCGCGTGAAGTACAACTTCTCGCCCGAGTGGTATGCGCAGATCGGTGCGTATAACCAGAACCCGAGCCAACTGGAGCACGGCAACGGCTTCAAGCTCAGCGGCAGCGGTACCGAAGGCACCGTCCTGCCGGTGGAACTGGTGTGGTTGCCCAACCCAGGCAAGTTGCCGGGCGAATACCGTGTTGGTTACTACAAAAGCACCGCCAGCGCCGATGACGTGCTTGAAGATGACAACGGCAACAACGCGGCCACCAGCGGCAACGCCTATCGCAGCCACAGCAGCAAGCACGGCTACTGGTTCGTGGCGCAACAGCAACTCACCAGCCATAACGGTGACGCGACCCGCGGCCTGAACATCGCCGCCAACGCGACGTTCCACGACAAGGACACCAACATCGTCGACAACTACCAGTCGCTGATGTTCGTCTACAAAGGCCCGTTCGATGCACGTCCGAAGGATGACATGGGGATCGGTTTCGCCCGCATCCATGTCAACGATGACGTGAAGAAAAACGCCGAGCTGGTCAACGCCTCCAATGGTGTCAGCGATTACAACGATCCGCTGTTCTCGCCGCTGCGCGACACCGAATACAACTACGAGCTCAACTACGGCTTCCACGTGACCAACTGGCTGACCGTGCGTCCCAACCTGCAATACATCACTCACCCGGGCGGTGTGGATGAAGTCGATGACGCTTTGGTCGCCGGCCTGAAAATTCAGTCGGTGTTCTAACGCGACTGCGATAAGCTCCTCTCCATGTGCGCATTTTGCGGACGGCCAAGGCTGTCCGCTTTTTTTTGCCGGCGGCGCACCCCGGTAACAGACGATTTTCAGGACCGTGGCACATGCTTGAGCATCCGCTACAACGCTTCTTCAAATCCTTGCGCGAACGGCCGGTGTTTGCCTGGGAGCGCTATCAGAAGCGCGACGTGCTGGTGATCGATCATCCGCTGTGTCAGGCGGTGTTCAGTCGCCAGGGTGCGCAGTTGCTGCACTTCCAGCCCAAGGGCCAGAAACCCTGGCTGTGGTGCGCGGCGAAGTGGCCGCAGGTCGGGGCCATTCGCGGAGGCGTGCCGGTGTGCTGGCCATGGTACGGCCGTCATCCGAGTGAAAACGCCTGGCCGTCCCACGGTTGGGCGCGTTTGCTCGACTGGAAACTGATCGACAGCAGCAACGATGACGATGGCGTGCGCCTGCACTGGCAGCTGGAGCTGTGCGACTGGCAGGTAGACCTGCATGCGCACCTGGGGGAACGCATGGATTTGCGCCTGAGCACCGAGCATCAGGACGACATGCCGTGCCAGTTGAGCCAGGCTTTGCACGCTTACTGGCGTATTGGTGATGTCGGTGAGGTAGCGCTGTCTGGGCTCGATGGCGCGCAAGGTTACGACCAGTTGAACCGACAGATTTGCCAGCAGGAAGGCGAGTTGCGCGTCGAAGGCGGCTGCCAGCGGGTGTTCCAGCATGACGGTGAGTTACAGCTTAACGATCACGCCTGGGAGCGGGCGTTGTGCATCGATACGGGCGCCAGCGCCGACACGGTTGTGTGGCATCCGGGTTCGCGGCCGTTGCTGGGGGTGAGTTGGAGCGAGATATCCGAATTCGTTTGTGTAGAGGCGGCGAGTGGCGGCACCGACAGCCTGTGCCTGAAGCCTGGGGAGCGGGCGCATTTGAGTTTGCAGGCGCGGGTGGGGGTTTAGCTCTGGATATTGCGGTGTCTCGGCTGGCCCTATCGCTGGCAAGCCAGCTCCTACAGTGTCCGCGTCGAGCACAAAAACTGCGACCGCCGCTTAACCTGTAGGAGCTGGCTTGCCAGCGATGAGGCCGGACCGGTCAGCCGGGATTTCGGATCAGTTGAACTCGTCGCCCACCGGATACCGGCTGGCATTCAAGCTCTCCTTGATCTTGCGCAAATGCGGCTGGAAATCCACCCCGCGCCTCAAGGTCATGCCAGTGGCGAGCACATCGAGCACGGTCAGCTGGATGATCCGCGAAGTCATCGGCATGTAGATGTCGGTGTCTTCCGGCAGCGGAATGTTCAGGCTCAAGGTGCTGGCCTTGGCCAAGGGCGAGTTCTCTGCAGTCAGGCCCAGCACCGAGGCGCCATTCTCCCGGGCAATGCGCGCCACTTCCACCAGTTCGCGGGTGCGGCCGGTGTAGGAAATGATCACGAACAACTCGCCGGTATGCGCCACCGAGGCAATCATGCGCTGCATCAGCACATCGGCATGGGCGGTCACGGCCAGGTTGAAGCGGAAGAACTTGTGCTGCGCATCCAGCGCCACCGGGGCCGAGGCGCCGAGGCCGAAGAAGTGGATCTGCCGGGCCTGGATCAACAGATCGACGGCGCGGCTGATCAAGTTCGGGTCCAGCGCCTGCAGGGCACTGTCCAGGGAGGCGATGGCGCTGCCGAAAATCTTCTTGGTATAGGCTTCAGGGTTGTCATCCGCCTCGACCGCACGGCTGACATAGGCCGCGCCACTGGCCAGGCTCTGGGCCAACTGAAGCTTGAGCTCGGGGTAACCGCTGACGCCGAACGAACGGCAGAAACGGTTGACCGTCGGTTCACTGACGGACGCCGCCTGGGCGAGGGCGGCGATGCTGAAGCGGGTGGCCTGCTGCGGGTTGAGCAGGATCACCTCGGCCACTTTGCGTTCGGCCTTGTTCAGCTCTTCAAGGCGACTCTGGATTTGCTCCAGTAAATTTCGCACGCGGTCCATATAAGTATCCTTTACACCTGCGCCGATAAGCGCGCGGCTAATGCAAAAAGGGCCTTTGGTGTGGCCCATAACGGTGGCCTATCCTACTGATGGCTCCGACTGACCACCACACGGAATCTGTATTTTGCGAAAATGTTGTGGTTATTACTACATTTTCCCTTGAGTGATGCCTTGAAAAAAGGTATTTGTAGCTTAACTTGATAAAAGAACAAACATCATGCCTTCGATTACGGTTGAACCGTGCACCTTCGCCTTGTTCGGCGCCTTGGGCGATCTGGCCCTGCGCAAGCTGTTTCCTGCCCTTTATCAACTCGATGGCGCAGGCCTCTTGCACGAGGACACGCGGGTCATCGCGCTGGCCCGGGAGCCTGGCAGCGAACAGGAGCACCTGGCGTTCATTACGTCCGAGCTGCGCCGCTACGTCGGTGCCAAGGAGCTGGACGAAGCCGTGCTTGAGCGCTTCCTCGCACGCCTGAGCTACCTGCACGTCGACTTCCTCAAGTCCGAAGACTACGTGGCCCTGGCTGAAGTGGCCGGCAGCGCGCAACGGGTCATCGCCTATTTCGCCACACCGGCAGCCGTCTACGGGGCGATCTGCGAGAACCTGGCCAAGGTCGGCCTGGCGGAAAACACCCGCGTGGTACTGGAAAAACCCATCGGTTCGGACCTCGAATCCTCGCGCAAGGTCAATGACGCCGTGGCGCAGTTCTTCCCGGAGAACCGCACCTATCGTATCGACCACTACCTGGGCAAAGAGACCGTCCAGAACCTGATCGCCCTGCGTTTTGCCAACAGCCTGTTCGAAACCCAGTGGAACCAGAACTACATCTCCCACGTGGAAATCACCGTGGCCGAGAAGGTTGGTATCGAAGGGCGCTGGGGTTACTTCGACAAGGCCGGCCAGCTGCGGGACATGATCCAGAACCACCTGCTGCAACTGCTCTGCCTGATCGCCATGGACCCGCCGGCCGACCTGTCCGCCGACAGCATCCGCGACGAGAAGGTCAAAGTGCTCAAGGCGCTGGCACCGATCAGCCCGGAAGGCCTGACCACCCAGGTGGTGCGTGGCCAGTACATCGCCGGCTACAGCGAAGGCAAACCGGTGCCCGGATACCTGGAAGAACCCAATTCCAACACCCAGAGCGACACCGAGACGTTCGTCGCCCTGCGTGCCGACATTCGCAACTGGCGCTGGGCCGGCGTGCCGTTTTACCTGCGTACCGGCAAACGCATGCCGCAGAAGCTGTCGCAGATCGTCATCCACTTCAAGGAACCGTCGCACTACATCTTCGCTCCCGAGCAGCGCCTGCAGATCAGCAACAAGCTGATTATCCGCCTGCAACCGGACGAAGGCATTTCCTTGCGGGTGATGACCAAGGAACAAGGCCTGGACAAGGGCATGCAGCTGCGCAGCGGTCCGTTGCAGCTGAATTTTTCCGACACCTGGCGCAGCGCACGGATTCCCGATGCCTACGAGCGGTTGTTGCTGGAAGTGATGCGCGGCAATCAGAACCTGTTTGTCCGTAAAGATGAAATCGAAGCCGCGTGGAAGTGGTGTGACCAGTTGATCGCCGGGTGGAAAAAATCCGGTGATGCGCCCAAGCCGTACGCGGCCGGGTCCTGGGGACCGATGAGCTCCATTGCTCTGATCACGCGGGATGGGAGGTCGTGGTATGGCGATATCTGATTTGAAACTGCCGCAGGGCGTCAGCGCCCATGCGTTCAAGAGCCCGGTGCTGCTGGCTGAAAGCCTGGCGCTGAATGTGGCCAAGCACCTGAGCGATGCCATTGAAGCCCAGGGCACGGCGACCCTGGTGGTCTCCGGTGGCCGCAGCCCGGTGGCGTTTTTCCAGCACCTGGCCAAGCAGGCGCTGGACTGGTCGAACGTGGTGGTCAGCCTCGCCGATGAACGCTGGGTGCCGGTAGAGCACGCCGACAGCAATGCCGGCCTGCTGAAGAAATATCTGTTGCAAGGGCCAGCGGCCAAGGCTCAGTTCCTGAGCCTGTACAGCGCCAGCGCCAACCTTGAACAAGCCGCCGATCACGCCGACCGTTTGCTTTCCGAGCTGCCGGTGATCGACGTGCTGGTGCTGGGCATGGGCGATGACGGCCACACCGCGTCGCTGTTCCCCGGCAGCCCGAACCTGGCCGAAGCCTTGAAGGCTGACGGCAGCCGTCGTTGTTACCCGATGCTGGCACCCACCGTGCCGCGTCAGCGCCTGACCATGAGTCGTGCGCTGCTGGCCTCGGCCAAACACAAGATTCTGTCGATTTCCGGTCAGTCCAAGCTGACCACCCTGGATACCGCACTGGCCGGTGACGATGTCGCCGCACTGCCGATTCGCGCGTTTTTGCAACCCACGTTAGAGATTTACTGGTGCCCATGAGCCAAGGAACAGCCGCTATGACAAACCCATCCCCGACCGTTTCCATGGCGGACAAAGTTGCCCTGATCGACAGCCTCTGCGCCAAGGCGCGGATCCTGCCGGTCATTACCATTGCCCGCGAGCAGGACATCCTGCCGCTGGCCGATGCCCTCGCGGCCGGTGGCCTGACCGCCCTGGAAGTGACCCTGCGCTCGCAGTTCGGCCTCAAGGCCATCCAGGTGCTGCGTGAGCAGCGTCCGGAGCTGGTGACCGGTGCCGGCACCGTGCTGGATCGGCACATGCTGGCCGCGGCCGAAGCTGCGGGTTCGCAGTTCATCGTCACGCCAGGCATCACCCGTGACCTGCTCGAAGCCAGCGTCGCCAGCCCGATTCCACTGTTGCCAGGCATCAGCAATGCCTCGGGCATCATGGAAGGCTACGGCCTGGGCTATCGCCGCTTCAAGCTGTTCCCGGCGGAAGTCAGCGGCGGCGTCGCGGCCATCAAGGCCCTGGGCGGCCCGTTCGGCGAAGTGAAATTCTGCCCGACCGGCGGCGTGGGTCCGTCCAACATCCAGAGCTACATGGCATTGAAGAACGTCATGTGCGTGGGCGGTAGCTGGATGCTTGATCCGGAGTGGATCAAGAACGGCGACTGGGCCCGCATTCAGGAATGCACCGCCGAGGCCTTGGCGCTGCTGGACTGATCAGCTTCACCCCAACACTTCGTTGTGTGCTTTACGGCTTTACGGTGCGCTTGGTCGGTGCACCGTTTTTTTTGCCCGCAAAAAAACCTTTGTAGGAGCGAGCTTGCTCGCGAAAACCTGTGAACAACGCGGGGCATCAGGCAACCCGCGTTATCGTTAACGTCCATCGCGAGCAAGCCCGCTCCCACAGTAATCTCAGCGCAACTCAGTCAACGCCGAAGTCAACACCATCATATCCGCCGCCGTAGTCGTCAGCCCCGGCGTGATACGAATACACGGCCCACACGCCGCCCCGCTGCGCACCACGGTGAACAGGTTGTAGTCCTTGAGCAGGCGCTCGACCATCGGCTGTTGATCGGCATGTGCAGTAAAACGCATCGACGTGATGCCGCAATACAACCGTGGGTCATCCGGCGTCATCACTTCGATGCCCGGCAGCTCCCGTGCCGGTCTCACCCACAGGTTGCGCAAGTAGTTGAGCCGCGCACCCTTGGCGGCGGCACCGCCCATCGCATGATGCTCCTCGATGACCAGCGGCAGGGTGAGCAAGGCCGGAATGTTGGGCGTGCTATACGGCGTGCGGGCGCGGATGTCGGTGGCCGGGAAATGCATCTCGCCCATGTCCGGGTCGATGTCGGCCAGGCGCTCGGGGGCGATATGGACGAAGCCCAGGGTCAGCGGCGCACCGATCCACTTGTGCAGGTTGTAGGCGGCGAAGTCGATGCCCAGCTCAGCGAGGTCGAACTCGAACTGGCCCAGCGCATGGGCGCCGTCGAGAATCACGTCGATGCCATGTTCTTTGGCGGCGGCGGCAATCGCCTGGACCGGCATCACCAGGCCTGTGCGGTGGGTGACGTGGGTCAGGGCCATCAGCTTGAGTCGCGGATAACGCGCGAAGGCTTCGCGATAAGTGCCCAGCAGGCTGTCGAAACTGGCGGGATGCCGGTGTTCGATCTCGACCACTTCAACACCGCGGTGGCGCGCCAGCCAGCGCATGGCGCCCTTGACAGTGTCGTACTCCAGATCGCTGAACAGTACCTGGTCGCCTGGTTGAAGAAGGTTGTAGTTGCGGATCAATGATTGCAAACCGTCCGTCGCGTTGCGGGTGAGGGCGACGCTTTCTGCGGCAACGCCAATCAACCCGGCTACCTGCGCGCTGATCTTCTGGCTCTCGCCCTGTTCGAAACGCTGGCGCACATAGACCGAGTTGCTGCGGTTGATCAGTTCGATGTTGCGCTGATATTCCTCGACCACCGTGCGCGACATACGGCCGAAGTAACCGTTTTCCAGGTTGATCGGGCCGGGTTGCACAGCGTAGCGGTCGGCAAAGGTTTTCCAGAATGCTTCATCACGGGCGCGGCGGGTGTTATCGGGCATGGGGTTACTCGGTTCAATGACGGGGTGCGGGTTTGCCATGTTTGGCGCGCAAGGGTTCGAGCAACTCGGACAGACCGTTGTGATCGATTTCCTGCATCAGGGCCAGCAGCCCGCCCAATTCGCCGTGGGGAAAACCTTCCCGGGCGAACCAGTTGAGGTAGGGGCCTGGCAGGTCGGCGATGATGCGGCCCTTGTATTTGCCGAAGGGCATTTGCCGGGTAATCAATAGTTCGAGCTTTTCAGGGTTCATCAATCGGCCGTCTTGAATCAATCAGTCTGGAAAATACAGGCATTCTGCATGCAGGCCAAATGACAGATCATGCAAATAAAACGGATACAGATTTTCGGATAAATTATAAGTAATTGAAAAATAACGAATTACCAATCAATTCCGGGCTGGCATGACCAGTGCAATAGCTATTGCATCTTTCATCAACCCGCGAGGAATTGAAAATGACCGACATGAATAAAGAAGCGATTTCTGTACTCAACGACCTGATCGAAACCTGCAAGGACGGTCAGGAAGGGTTCAAGACTTGCGCTGAAGACATCAAACAACCTGAACTCAAAACCCTGTTCGTGCAACGTTCTGCCGATTGCGCAAGCGCTGCCGCTGAACTGCAGAGCCTCGTACGCTCGATGGGTGGCGATCCGGAAACTTCCACCAGTGTCAGCGGTGATCTGCACCGTCGCTGGGTCGACGTGAAGTCGATGTTCACCGGCAAGGACGAAGAGGCTGTATTGAATGAAGCCGAGCGTGGTGAAGACCATGCGAAGAAGGCTTACAAGGAAGCCATCGAAAAAATCAACAAGGACAACCTGGTAAGCATTCGTGATGTCGTTGAGCGTCAGTACCATGGCGTACAGCGCAATCACGATCAGGTGAAAGCCCTGCGTAACCAGGCTCGCGCACGCTCGTAAGCGTTCGTTAGCTGTCAAAAACGCCAGCCAGCCTGGCGTTTTTTTGTGCCCTGTGAATAACACCGCAAAAACCCTTGTAGGAGCTGCCGAAGGCTGCGATCTTTTGGCGGCTTTGAACCCGCTGAAGAGCAAGATCAAAAGATCGCAGCCTTCGGCAGCTCCTACAGAATCCGCGTTTTATGAGAGGTCGTGGGAGAAGCCGTCTATCGTTAAATCGTCCTCTCGAGAGTCCATTTAGTGCCTATCACCCTGCAGGCTTTGTTCGCGCCTGACCTGCGCGCCGTGCAATTCGCGATCAAGACCCTGATCGGCGGGGGCGTGGCGCTGTGGCTCGCGTTGCGCTGGGGCCTGGAGCAACCGGCCTGGGCGTTGATGACGGCCTTCATCGTGGCCCAGCCGTTGTCCGGGATGGTCCTGCAAAAAGGCCTGGCGCGACTGTTGGGGACATTGGTCGGGACGATCATGTCGGTGGTGTTCATGGGCGTCTTTGCCCAGACTCCCTGGCTGTTCCTGCTGGCCCTGGCGTTGTGGCTCGGGCTGTGTACCGCCAGTTCAACACTGCTGCGCAGCGCCTGGTCCTATTCATTCGTGCTGGCCGGTTACACGGTGGCGATCATTGCCTTGCCGGCCATCAACCATCCGTTGACGGTGTTCGATCAGGCCGTGGCGCGTTGCACGGAAATCAGCCTGGGGATTATCTGCGCCACGGTCAGCAGTGCCTTGATCTGGCCGCTGCGGGTGGAACGGCAATTGGCCGACCAGGCCCGGGCCGCCTGGCAAAGCGGGATCAATGCCGCGCGGGCGACCCTGGCTGGCGATGGCCAGGCGCGCAAAGGCCTGCTGGAAATCCTCGGAAGAATCGTCGCGGTGGACGCCCAGCGCGAACACGCCTGGTTCGAAGGCGGCCAGGGACGCCAACGTGCGCGGGCCATCAGCGGTTTGAGCCAGAAGCTGTTGATGCTGTTGCGCATTGCCCGTTCGGTGCGCCGGCAGTGGAAGCAGTTGGAACCGCAGGAGTCCGAGCAGTTGTTGCAGTGGATGAACGAGGTCCAGGAGGCGCTGGGCAGTGCCGATGCCGCGATCCTGCAAGCCTTGCGCCCGCGTTTGCTCGATGCTTCCCATGACCCGCACATCAGTTCTGCGCAGAGTTATTGCCTGGTCCGTTTCACTTTGTTGATGGACACCGCCATGGCGGCGAACGCGGCGTTGAAAGCGGTGGAGGAGGGCCGTGACGCAGTGGTTCCGCCGAGAACCCTGACACCGCACCGCGACCTGTCGTTAGCCCTGGTCTTCGGCGCCCGCAGCGCCCTGGCCTTCCTGGTGGTGTCGTGCTTCTGGCTGGCAACCGCCTGGCCCGCCGCGGCTGGTGCACTGGTGTTGACCTGTGTGGTCTGCAGCCTGTTCGCCAGCCGCGAGAACGGCGCGCAGATCGGCATGAGTTTCATGCGCGGTATTTTCCTGGCCATTCCAGCGGCGTTTGTCGTCGGGCAGATCTTGCTGCCGCAATGGAGCAGTTTCGCCATGCTCTGCCTGGGCATGGGCGTGCCGCTGTTTTTCGGCGCGCTGGGCATGGCCAAGCCGCAGATCGGCGCCACGGCCACTTCGTTCTGCCTGCATTTCATTGTGCTGGTGGCCCCGCTGAACCAGATGCAGTTCGGCGTCGCGACCTTCTTCAACAGTGCCCAGGCCATGGTGATCGGCGTCGGTGCGGCGGTGCTGGCGTTCCATTTGCTGATCCTGCGCAACCCGACCTGGCATGGCCGACGTTTGCTGGTGGCAACCCTGGACGACCTGGTGCGCCTGACCCGGCGCAACCTGGCCGGTGCCGAAAGCTGGTTCGGCGGGCGCATGGCCGACCGTTTGCTGCAACTGGCGCGGCACTATCCGGAACTGCCGGAACCGGCGCGCAGTCGCTGGGACGACGGCCTGCTCGGCCTGGACATCGGCGACGAATTGCTGCACCTGCGCTTGAGCCTGGCGGTGGCGCAGGTACCGGTCACGGCGCCGCAGCGGCGTTATCTCGACGACCTGGAAAATGTCCTGCGCCAGGGCCCTGCCGGCAGTCGCGCCGAGGCCTTGGCCGAACCCAGCGAAGCGTTGCTGCAAACCCTGTACGCCTTGCCTCCCAGCGATGCGCTGAAGCTGGCCCAGGGCGCGGTGCTGCAATTGCAAAACAGCTGGCGCGCCTGGTGCCGCCAGCAGGAGGAAATTCATGGGCTTGCGTGAGTGGTCGGTGGGCGGCGTGCTGCTCAGCCCATTCCTGATTTACCTGGTGCTGGCACTGCTGGTCACCGGCGCCTTGCGCCTGTTATTGCGCCTGACCCCGGTGAGCCGCTGGATCTGGCATGAAGCATTATTCGATTGCGCCTTGTACGTCTGTGTATTGACCGTGATCACCGTCGTCCTCGGACCTTTATAAGGAGTTGAACATGCGTACCCCCGTACGTGTAGCCGTCACCCTGTGCCTGGTGGCCGTGGCGATTTTTGCCGGCGTCCATCTGTGGCAGTACTACATGCTGACCCCCTGGACCCGGGACGCGCGCATCCGTGCCGATGTGGTGGTGATTTCCCCGGATGTGTCGGGCTGGGTGCGTGAGCTCAAGGTCCACGACAACCAGGAAGTAAAGGCCGGCGATCTGTTGCTGAGCATCGACCGCGATCGTTTCGAGGCAGCGCTGGAGAAGGCCCAGGCGGTGGTGCAGACCCGCCAGCAGCAACTCAATCTGCGCGAGCGCGAAGCCAGCCGACGCGCCAGTCTCGGGCCGCAGGCGATCAGTGCCGAGCTGCGGGAAAATGCGCAGATCAACGCCGGCATCGCCCGGGGCGAATTGCGCGAAGCCCAGGCCGAAGCCAAGGCCGCACAAATCAATCTCGACCGCAGCCAGATCCACGCCCCGCGCAACGGCCACATCACCAACCTGCGCCTGGCCCAGGGCAACTATGTGAACGCCGGGCAGTCAGTCATGGCCTTGATCGACGACTCGACCTTCTATGTGCAGGCGTATTTCGAAGAAACCAAGCTGCCGCGGATTCGCGTCGGCGACCCGGTGAAAGTCTGGCTGATGAGCGCCGGGGATGCCTTGCAGGGGACGGTGGAAAGCATCAGCCGGGGGATTACCGACCGCAATACCACGCCGGATGGGCAGTTGCTGGCGGAAGTCGAGCCGACGTTCAACTGGGTGCGGCTGGCGCAACGGATTCCGGTGCGGATCAAGCTGGACAAGTTGCCGGAAGGGCTCAACCTGAGTGCGGGGATGACGGCGAGCGTGCAGGTGCAGGAGCCTTGAAAAATCAAAAGATCGCAGCCTTGTAGGAGCTGTCGAGTGAAACGAGGCTGCGATCTTTTAACGTAATCAACCGATACTGATCGCCGGCAACTCGGTCAAAGTCACCGACTGTTGCTTGCGCGGCGCCAGGATCTCCGCCTCGCCATCCACCACCAGCTCGTCGCGCTGGTTGAAAACGCGAGTGGCAATGCGCACACGAAACTTCGGCAGTTTCTCGAGAATTTCCAGGCGCACGGTCAGGGTGTCGCCAATCTTCACCGGCTTCTGGAAGCTCATCTGCTGGCCGATGTAGATGGTGCCCGGCCCAGGCAGCTCGCAGGCGACCGCGGCACTGATCAGCGCACCGCTGAACATGCCGTGGGCGATACGTTCCTTGAACATGGTGGTCGCGGCGTATTCGGCGTCCAGGTGCACCGGGTTGTGGTCGCCGGACATGGCGGCGAACAGCTGGATGTCGCGCTCTTCAACGGTTTTGCTGAAGCTGGCGGTCTGGCCGATTTCGAGGGCTTCGTAAGGGGTGTTGGTAACCTGGGTCATGTGTCTGGATTCCTGTGACGAATTAAAAAATTCACAAAAAACTATTCGGTTCGGTGTGGTCGCGGATTGCTCAACGCCTGGTTGATCCAGGCCAACACGTCGGTCGTCACTTCATCGCGGTTGATGTCGTTGAACAGTTCGTGCCGTGCCTGCGGGTAAACGGTCAGTTGCAGGCTCTGGCTGCCAGCCTCGCGCAGCGCGTTGGCCAGATCATTCAGACGCTTGCCCTCACTCACCGGATCACATTCGCCGCCGATCACCAGCAGCGGCAGGCCCGGATCGATCTGGGCGAGATTGGACGCTTTGCTGATTTGCTGCAAGCCGCCGAGTAAATCGATCCACAGTTGGTTGGTGCAGCGAAAGCCGCACAGCGGATCGCTGGCGTACAGGTCGACCTCGACCGGGTCACGGCTGAGCCAGTCGAAGCGGGTGCGCGCCGGTTTGAATTTCTTGTTGAACGAGCCGAACGACAGCCATTCGATCAGGGCGCTGCGGCCCTTGGGGCCCTGGCGCAGACGTTCGATACGCGCGATCTGGCGGGCCGCCCGATAAAGGGCCACGGGCTGGAAGTTCGAACCGCTGAGAATGGCCCCGTGCAGGCTGGCGCTGTGATGCAGCAGATAGGCCTGGGCGATGTAGCTGCCCATGCTGTGCCCCAGCAACACAATCGGGGTCCCGGGGTGCTGCTGGCCGAGGTGCTGGTTGAGGCACGCCAGGTCGCCCACCACCTTGGCCCAGCCATCGCTGTCGGCGAAGTGTCCGAGCGTCCCGTTTTCGGCAGTTTTGCCATGTCCACGCAGGTCCGGCGCGTAGACGCCGTAGCCCTGTTCGCAGAGTTTTTCCGCCAGGCGCCCGTAGCGACCGCTGTGTTCTGCCATGCCGTGGGCCAGCAGGATCACGGCCCTGGGGCTGCCAGCAGGTAGCCACTGGTTGACGAAGAGGCGGCTGCGGTCACTGGCGGTCAGCCAGAACGTGTCGTGGATCATGGCGATTCCTTTCCATGCATGGGCGCGGGGTGGTTGCATTGTATAGCGCATAACGGCGCTGGCATCAGCCCACGCCACGGCGGGAAGATTCACACGGTCTATGACGCCCTTGCCCATATTTGCCTGATTCGCCATAGCTGCTAGTGTCCGTGAAGCTCCGCGTTCTGTATTTGAGAAATGACAGATCAGCGGCCCCGGATCGGTTCAGGTAAAGAGGACAAGAACAATGCAACCTGATTTCTGGAATGACAAACGCCCGGCCGGCGTACCCCTGGACATTGATGTCGCTGAATACAAGTCGGTCATCGAGGTGTTCGAGCGTTCCTGCAAGAAGTTCGCAGATCGCCCGGCCTTCACCAACATGGGCGTCACCCTGACCTACGCCGAGCTGGAACGCTACAGCGCCGCGTTCGCCGGTTACCTGCAAGCCCATACCGACCTGGTGCCGGGGGATCGCATCGCGGTGCAGATGCCCAACGTCCTGCAATACCCCATCGCCGTGTTCGGCGCCTTGCGCGCCGGGCTGATCGTGGTCAACACCAACCCGCTGTACACCGCGCGGGAGATGCGTCACCAGTTCAAGGATTCCGGCGCCCGGGCACTGGTGTACCTGAACATGTTCGGGCAGAAAGTTCAGGAAGTGCTGCCCGACACCGACATCCAGTACCTGATCGAAGCGAAGATGGGCGACCTGATGCCGGCCGCCAAGGGCTGGCTGGTCAACACGCTGGTGAGCAAGGTGAAGAAAATGGTCCCGGCCTATTCCTTGCCCCAGGCGATTTCCTTCAAGAGTGCGTTGCGCATGGGCCGCGGCCTGGGCATCAAGGGGTTGAAGGCAGGCCTCAACGACATCGCCGTGCTGCAATACACCGGCGGCACCACCGGCCTGGCCAAGGGCGCGATGCTGACCCACGGCAACCTGGTGGCCAACATGCAGCAGGCCCGGGCCTGTCTCGGCCAGTTCGCGGCCGACGGCCGGCCGCTGCTGCGCGAAGGCCAGGAGGTAATGATCGCGCCGCTGCCGCTGTACCACATCTATGCGTTCACGGCCAATTGCATGTGCATGATGGTGACCGGCAATCACAACGTGCTGATCACCAATCCCCGGGACATCGGCGCTTTCATCAAGGAGCTGAAGAACTGGCGGTTCTCGGCATTACTGGGGCTCAACACGCTGTTCGTCGCGCTGATGGACCACCCGGACTTCAAGACCCTGGACTTCTCCAGCCTCAAGCTCACCAACTCCGGCGGCACCGCGCTGGTCAAGGCCACGGCCGAGCGCTGGGAGCAACTGACCGGTTGCCGCATCACCGAAGGCTACGGCCTGACCGAAACTTCGCCGGTGGCCTGCACCAACCCCTATGGCGACCAGTCGCGCATCGGCACGGTCGGCCTGCCGGTGCCGGGCACCACGCTGAAGGTGATCAACGACGAAGGCGTCGAGCAGCCATTGGGCGAGCGTGGCGAGCTGTGCATCAAGGGCCCGCAGATCATGAAGGGCTACTGGCAGAAACCCGAGGCGACCAACGAAGTGCTGGATAGCGAGGGCTGGTTCAAATCCGGCGACATCGCGGTGATCGACCCGGACGGCTTCGTGCGCATCGTCGATCGCAAGAAGGACATGATCATCGTCTCGGGTTTCAACGTGTACCCGAACGAAATCGAAGACGTGGTCATGGCTCACCCGAAAGTCGCCAACTGCGCGGTGATTGGTGTGCCGGACGAGCGTTCGGGCGAGGCGGTGAAGTTGTTCGTGGTGGCGCGTGAGGCGGGGGTCAGCCTTGAGGAGTTGAAGGCTTACTGCAAGGAAAACTTCACGGCGTACAAGGTGCCCAAGCACATCGTCCTGCGTGAGTCGTTGCCGATGACACCGGTGGGCAAGATTCTGCGGCGGGAGTTGCGGGATATCGCGTAACAGGTTGTAGAGCGGGGCGCTCTCCAAAGATCGCAGCCTTCGGCAGCTCCTACAGGAATCACATTCCCCTGTAGGAGCTGCCGAAGGCTGCGATCTTTTGTTTTGAGCCCCCGATTTTCGGGGGTTTCAAGGCAATATAGGTTTTTTGCTCTAAAATGACCGCTTGTCATTCTTGAGTCACAATTGTGACTGTAGAGGCCGCTTTTGGCTCTAGGCGACCCTTGGCAAAGCTGCTACTCTCGGCGCGTTTTGTGCTTCTCGGCGTGTATGAAAGCCCAGATTCACCAATAACCAAACACCAATAATAATCGCATCAAATGCGGTGCTGAATTCGCGTTGCTGAGGAGTGGGCTTCCATGATCGAAGACTTTTGGAAGGATAAGTACCCAGCTGGAATTGCTGCCGACATCAATCCAGACGAGTACCCGAATATTCAGGCAGTGTTGAAGCAATCCTGCCAACGCTTCGCCAACAAACCGGCATTCAGCAACCTGGGCAGGACTATCACCTACGGTGAGCTGTACGAATTGTCCGGTGCCTTTGCCGCGTACCTGCAACAGCATACCGATTTGCAGCCGGGCGATCGAATCGCCGTGCAGCTGCCGAACGTGCTGCAGTACCCGGTTGCCGTCTTCGGTGCCATCCGCGCCGGGCTGATCGTGGTCAATACCAACCCGCTGTACACCGCGCGGGAAATGGAACACCAGTTCAATGACTCCGGTGCCAAAGCCCTGGTTTGCCTGGCCAACATGGCGCACCTGGCTGAAACCGTGGTGCCGAAAACCGGGGTCAAGCACGTCATCGTCACGGAAGTGGCGGACCTGTTGCCACCGCTCAAGCGTCTGCTGATCAACAGCGTGATCAAGTACGTGAAGAAGATGGTGCCGGCCTATCACTTGCCAAAAGCGGTGAAGTTCAACGACGTGTTGAGCAAGGGCCATGGCCAACCCGTGACTGAAGCCAACCCGGCCAGCAGCGATGTCGCAGTGCTGCAATACACCGGCGGCACCACTGGCGTGGCCAAGGGCGCTATGCTGACCCACCGCAACCTGGTGGCGAACATGCTGCAGTGCAAGGCACTGATGGGCTCCAACCTCAATGAAGGTTGTGAGATCCTGATCACGCCGCTGCCGCTGTACCACATCTATGCGTTCACCTTTCATTGCATGGCGATGATGCTGATCGGCAACCACAACATCCTGATCAGCAACCCGCGCGACCTGCCGGCGATGGTCAAGGAACTGTCGAAGTGGAAGTTCAGCGGTTTCGTCGGCCTCAACACCCTGTTCGTGGCCCTGTGCAACAACGAAGGCTTCCGCAAGCTGGATTTCTCGGCGTTGAAAGTCACCCTGTCCGGCGGCATGGCCCTGCAACTGGCCGCGGCGGAGCGCTGGAAAGCGGTCACCGGTTGCGCCATCTGCGAAGGTTACGGCATGACCGAAACCAGCCCGGTGGCCACGGTCAACCCGATCCAGAAGATCCAGATCGGCACCATTGGCATTCCGGTGCCGTCGACCCTGTGCAAAATCGTCGACGATGCTGGTGTCGAACAGCCAATGGGCGAAATCGGCGAACTCTGTGTGAAAGGGCCGCAGGTGATGAAGGGCTACTGGCAGCGCCAGGAAGCCACCGATGAAATCCTCGACAGCGAAGGCTGGTTGAAGACCGGTGACATCGCGCTGATCCAGCCTGACGGCTACATGCGCATTGTCGATCGCAAGAAAGACATGATCCTGGTTTCCGGATTCAACGTGTACCCGAACGAACTGGAAGACGTGCTGGCGACCCTGCCGGGCGTTCTGCAATGCGCGGCCATCGGCGTGCCGGACGAGAAGTCGGGGGAAGCGATCAAGATTTTCATCGTCGCCAAACCGGGCGTGACCCTGACCAAGGAACAGGTGATGGAGCACATGCGCGCCAATGTCACCGGCTACAAGGTTCCGCGCTCCGTGGAGTTCCGCGATGCGCTGCCAACCACCAACGTCGGCAAGATCCTGCGTCGTGAGTTGCGCGATGAAGAGTTGAAGAAGATCAAGGCGAAGAACGCCGCGTAAAACAAAAAGCCCCGCAGATGCGGGGCTTTTTGTTGAATATCAAAAGATCGCAGCCTTCGGCAGCTCCTACAGGGCTGCGGTCTTTTCGATTATTGGCGGAACGGCGCGAAATTGACGTTGGTGCCCGCCGGGCGCATGTCCTGCAGGAAGGAATCCTTGTCGGCGCTCAGTTCCAGGCTCAATGCCGCCTTGCGCTTGCCTTCGTTGCGCACCACCAGGCCTTCGAGCTTCTCGCGCAGGAACACGGTCGGCACTTTCAGGTGCAACAGTTGATCGGTGTCCGGGGTGTGCATCAGCAGGTGAATCCACTCGTACTGACCAACGGCCAGGCGCGTCACCGGGATATCGAACCACCAGATGTTGCGGTTGCGGTTCAGTTCGGTGAAATGGCAGTTGTTGACGCCAAGCACAGCACCGCCCAGTTCCAGGTTTCTGCGGGCAATGGCCTGCTTTTTATCGATTTTCATAACATTCCTACAAAATTGGATCTTCAGCGCCAGGGCCTGAATACGTTGCGCATTCTCGGGGGTTGGCCGGTAAACATAAAGCCCAACCTGCCCGGATCGATGAAATGTCGCGGTAAAAATAAATGAAACTCCGTGCAAACGCCTCCGGTCAACCTTCTGTAACCACTTTATTCATCAATATTGTTCGGGAGAAACACCATGAGCAGCACAGGCGATAAAGTAAAAGGCATGGCCAACGAAGCAGCCGGCAACGTCAAGCAAGGCGTTGGCAAGGCCACCGGCAACGACAAGATGCGCGCCGAAGGCGTAGTGCAGGAAAAGAAAGGCGAAGCTCAACAAGCGGTGGGCAAAGCCAAGGACGCTGTCAAAAAAGGCGTCGACAAGGCCTGATTCGGCCTTTGATTAGCGACAGCGACGGCCATCCACGGATGGCCGTTTTTATGTCAGCCTGAACTTGAGCAGGGAAATTGTTTCAAAGTCGCCAGGTAATCTACTTTTGATGTAGAAAACAGCCCCTGAGTCGCCATGACTTCAACCCATCCTGATTGCGGCGAATGGAGACGCTAATGATTTTTCCGGACATGAAAGGTCTGCCCATGCACCGTGTGATGATGCGCACGGTCACTGAATTCGTCGACGACGAAATGTCGACCTATGCCTCGGCGCTGGCGTATCAGATGCTGTTTTCGCTGTTCCCCTTCATTCTGTTCCTGATCGCCCTGATCGGTTTCCTGCACCTGCCGGACTTCTTTTCATGGCTGCGCCTGCAATCGGAACTGGTGTTGCCGCCCCAGGCGCTGGAGCAGGTCAACCCGGTGATCGACCAGCTCCAGCAATCCAAGGGTGGCCTGCTGTCGGTGGGTATCGTGATTGCCCTGTGGACCGCGTCGGCCGGCGTGCGGCTGATGATGAGCGCGATGAACGCCGCCTACGATGTGGTCGAAGGCCGTCCGGCGTGGAAGCGTTTTCCCTTGTCGATCATCTACACCGTCGGCATCGCCGGGATGTTGCTGATCGCCGCTGCGCTGATGGTGCTCGGCCCGCAAGTGATGGGCTGGATCGCGGCGCAAGTCGGTCTCGAGTACTTCATCGTTACCCTCTGGACCATTGCACGCTGGCCGGTGATCGTGATCCTGCTGATGGTCGCCGTGGCGCTGATCTATTACGTCATGCCTGACGTCAAGCAGGAGTTTCGTTTCATCACGCCCGGCTCGGTCCTGGCGGTGGTGGTGTGGATCATCGCGTCGCTGGGCTTCGGTCTGTACGTCAAGGAGTTCGCCAACTACAACGCCATGTATGGCAGTATCGGCGCGATCATTGTGCTGTTGCTGTACTTCTACATCTCCGCCGCGGTGTTGCTGCTGGGCGCGGAGATGAATGCGGTGATCGAGCACATGTCGCGAGAGGGCAAGGACCCTGGCGAAAAGGTCCCCGGCGAGCATGGCCCCGTGCATGAGGAAAAACAGCACGTATCGGGACTGGGCCGCGATCACTCACAACCGAAACCGACCATAGACGAAACCTGACCATGATTCGTGAAATTCTGAAGATGGGCGATGAGCGCCTGTTGCGCATTGCCCCGCCGGTGCCGGCCGAGATGTTCGACAGCCCCGAGTTGTGGCAACTGATCGACGACATGTTCCAGACCATGGAAAGCGTTGGCGGGGTCGGCCTGGCCGCGCCTCAGATCGGCGTCGACCTGCAACTGGTGATCTTCGGCTTCGAGCACAGCGAACGGTACCCGGACGCCGAAGCGGTGCCGCAGACCATCCTGATCAATCCGCTGATCACGCCGCTGAGCCCGACTTTGGAAGAAGGTTTCGAAGGTTGCCTGTCGGTGCCTGGGCTGCGCGGTGCGGTGGATCGCTATCAACATATCCGCTA
Source organism: Pseudomonas sp. YuFO20 (assembly GCF_035064975.1). Lineage (NCBI taxonomy): Bacteria > Pseudomonadati > Pseudomonadota > Gammaproteobacteria > Pseudomonadales > Pseudomonadaceae > Pseudomonas > Pseudomonas sp. YuFO20. Next base: position 6,649 of record NZ_JAXDEO010000024.1, on the reverse strand, counting down.
CGAAGGCTTCGACCCCAAGGGTGAGCCGATCGTGCGCATCGCTTCGGGCTTTCATGCGCGGGTGGTGCAGCATGAGTGCGATCACCTGATCGGTCGATTGTACCCGTCGCGAATCAGCGATTTCAGCAAGTTCGGGTTTACCGAGGTGATGTTCCCGGATCTGGATCCCAACGCAGACGACTGATCCGTTACCGCGCAAGGCCCATGGCAATCATCGGCTTGTTGCGCGCGTATCGACTCAGGCGCTCGACCAGGGCGTAAGGCATCGGCGGATCGAAGACGAAGCCACGACGCTGATAGAACTCCCGCAAGTCCGGATGACAGAACAGCCATACCGGGCTTTCAACCTGGCTGACCGCGACACCGATCAGTGCAGCGGCGACACCCTGCCCGCGACAGGCCGGATCGACAAACAGCCCGGTCAGCCAAAACCCGCCGGACACCGGCCGCAAACACAGCGCACCGACGATCCCGTCGCGCCGCGCCACCCACAATTGTGCGTCGCGAACCGCCTTCATCGACGATTGGTGGGCGCGATAAAACTTGTTCATCAATGGCCATAACGGCTCGTCGAGCCGGGTGTACAGGGTATCGGGCATGGTCTGGGACTGTCGGTGCACAAAGCCTGCGATTATAAAAGAACACGCCGGCGGCGATAGGTGTATACCTGATCTCACATCCCCAGTCAGTGGAGTACGCATCATGTCCAAAGGTATGGATTCGAAGAAAGCAGCGAAGAAAAAACCGCTGAAATCGGCGATCGAAAAGCGCACGGAAAAGAAAGCCAAGAAGGTGGGCGTGTTCGGTCATTGATCTGGTGCTGATGACCGCTCCCATGCAAGATGGGAGCGGTACAGCCAATGACCCGAGGGAGAAAGGCCGGCATGGAGCTCAAGACAAACGCGGCGCTGATCATCATCGACCAACAGAAAGGCATCCTGCAGCCGAAACTCGGTCGCCGGAACAATCCCCACGCCGAAGAACGCATGCTGGAACTGCTGGCCCACTGGCGCCACAGCGCCAGGCCGGTGATCCACGTGCAGCATTTGTCCAGGTCAGAGGATTCAGTATTCTGGCCCGAGCAATCCGGGGTGGAATTTCAGTCGCGGTTTCAGCCAGCGGCAGGCGAACGACACATTCAAAAACAGGTGCCGGATGCGTTTTGTTCCACGGGGCTGGAGGCGTTTTTGCGTAAGGCGGGGATCGAGCAATTGGTCATCGTCGGCGTAGCGACTCACAACTCGGTGGAGTCCACCGCGCGCACCGCAGGCAATCTGGGGTTTGACACCTGGGTCGCGGAGGATGCCTGCTTTACCTTCGACAAGGCCGACTTTTTCGGCAATGCCCACAGCGCTGAAGAGGTCCATGCGATGTCGCTGGGCAACTTGCATGGCGAGTACGCCACGGTCGTCAGCACCGCACACATTCTGGATAAAGCTCTGTAGGAGCCGCATCGCAGCTCCTACCGATCAGTCAATCAGGCGCCGTGGCACTTCTTGAACTTCTTGCCGTTGCCGCATGGGCAAGGATCGTTGCGGCCAACGTCTTTCAAGGCGTTGCGCACCGGTTCCTGGTGGGCGTGGCCGCAGTTCGGGCCGTGGACATGGCCATGGTCGTGATCATGCTGGTGGTGGTCATGATCGTGGTTGCAGTCTGGGCCATGGACATGGGGTTGCTGGGTCATCGGGGTTACTCCGGAATTAGATCGGCGGGGATTATCACGCCATTACGCGTGAGGTGCACGTAGTGGGCGATGAATAAACCGGTTTCCATCTCACCTTCCAGACGATAGGGAACGGCCTGCTCGGGGTTTTTCAGCTGTTTGACCAGGTCCTTGACCTTGGGCCACAGGTTGGTGCGGATCGGCACCTTGTAGAAACGGCTGCTCCTGGGGTTCACGGTGACCCAGTGCTCATGCTCGCCTTCGGCCAGCAGGATGTCGCCCAAGTGGATGCGATACTCCAGGCCACGCACGGTCAACTCGCTGTCATTGCGGTTGTCGATGCGAAAATGCAGGACGAACCGTTGCTCCATCAGCTTGGCCCGCACGACTTCGACCCTGACCAGATGGACCTCGGGGTCCGGCTCGTCGGAGCTGAACCAGGATGCACAACCGCCGAGCCCCAGACAAAGAGCCAGCGTGAGCAGAAAGCGTTCGAGTCTCTGGGTGATCATGGTCGTTGTTCTCCCTTGAACCCTGTAGGAGCTGGCTTGCCAGCGAAGGCGGAGTGGCTGGCACACCGTGTCGTATGCATCGCCAGCAAGCCGGCTCCTACAGACCGCGTCGCCTGCATCGCCAGCAAGCCGGCTCCTGCAGATCGGGTCGATCTCCTGACCTTGTATCAGCTACCGAAATACCCCGAACAGCACTTCTTGAACTTGTGCCCGCTGGCGCAAGGGCAGGCGTCGTTGCGTCCGATGTCCAGTTGCACGGTTGGGTCGATGAAGTACCAGCGGCCGGCATTCTGTACAAACGACGAGCGTTCACGGTGGCTGTGTTCGCCGCTGCCGTCGTGCCAGCGCGCGGTGAACGTGACGAAGGCATGCTCCGGCTGGCCGCCGAGCACTTCGGAGCTTTCGACTTCAAGGCCCAGCCAGGTGCTCTGGGCGCTCCAGTCGGTGATCGATTGACGGTCGAGTCCGGCCTGCTGGGCGGGCAGGGTGGTCGCCACCAGATAATCGATCAGGCCCAGCACGTAGGCGCTATAACGCGAGCGCATCAGGGCTTCGGCGCAGGGTGCCGGATGTCCGGCATGGTAATGGCCGCAGCAGGCGTCGAGCAGGGTGCCGCTGCCGCAGGGGCAAATGGATGTACTCATGACTTCCGGAGCCTTGCTAACAGTTACATTTGTTTTATCTTCCATAAATCAGTCACTTACCTAAATTAACTTTTTTTCACCTATTTCAAGCGCGTGTAGCAAATGAGCGACCGCCATCTGCCTTATTGCAGCTCCGCGACAAGCCTCATCGAGCATTCTTCAAAGGTGAAGGTTAGTCTATGAAGGTCATGCTATACGGAATCGACGATGGCATGACATTCAAACTCAATTGTCTTAAAACCTTTACCACAGCCACCCAGCGGGGAAAAACGGCTTGCCTGCTGGTATAAGTCGAAAAACGAGGGCGGGGGCACTACAAATTTTCTCACACCCCATCGCCGATTGAGTGCAGCCAAGCGTTAGTGGTGGTTAGCCAAGGGTGAACCACCAGCGCTTTACGGTTAGCCAATGTCAGCGCAAATGATTGCTGCAGAAATGGGGCCATACTCTATATGGTCTAGAATTATTGACCTAAAGTGTTAGAATACGAGCTAAGGTCTAGGAAAGTAGACGTTATGCAAATGCGCGCTCAAACCGATCAAGTCCTCGCCGTCACGGTAGGGGAACGAATTCAAACTCTTCGGTTGAAAAAGAACATTAGCCTGGAAGCATTGGCCGAAAATGCCGCAATCAGCCGTCAGACATTGCATCTTCTACTTAGTCAGGGCAAGGGCACTTTGATCAATCTGATCGCCGTTTTAAGGGCTATCGGCGAACTGGAGCGGTTGAGTTCATTGCTTGAAGAGGTGCGGCCCAGCCCGCTACAGATTCTGCGCATGGAGGGCAAAAAGCGCCAGCGCGCAACTGGACGACGTGTGGCATTAGACGAGGCCGAGATTGCTCGCTCAAGCGAAAATAAAAGGGTTGATTGGTGAGTCTGCTACGCGACTACCACCGTCAATGACAAATGCTGTCTGGCACTTATCTTTCGCAATCTTGGTATTCGATGCTGCGGGCAACAACTTGGTGAAGCAATGCAAGCAGCTATTCAAAATCTTAACGTCGGCGCCCAAATTGATCGCAAGAATGTTTTTGATCTGGTCTTCACTCGCTAGACCAGCTGGAACTAGTCGACTATGGGCAGCTTTTTCCCTTCAAAACCGGCCAGCCGCTGCCGAATCAATCTGGCCGCTTGAGCTATCGACGAGGGTATATGCCTGGCCTGTGGAGTCAGCCGAGTGCCCGCTTGGGGTCGAATCTTGTCTGTCGTGAAGAGCGGCAACCGACCCACAGCTGACTGTGGCGACAGGCAGAGATCGGCCATAAGCGGTCGGTGGTGACCGCCTGCAGTTGCCCGGTGACGGACATTTCTGCAGAAACCTTCCTGACGTCTACGCTGAGAAAACGAGCAAATCGTTAGAGCGAATCTGACTGGATCGGACGGTTATAACAGCGCTCTCCGCGAAATGTATGAAAGTCTGGCAATTTGCGCAGCGCTCCAAGAAAATACTCTTTATCGAAAAAGTATGTAGCGTTTTTCGTTAGCCTCCATTCGAGGCGCCTAGAAAGTCAGGGTGATTCAATATGCGTGATACGACTTCTCAGATCAAACCTTCAGCGATTTTGAAGGCGGACCGCTACTGGGCCCAGTTTTTTGAAGCCGGAGTTATCAGCTTGGCTGAAGCAGAAAGGCGAGCCCAAGGATCACTTCGCTTAAAAGAGGCATACTCCTCCGATCCTTGGTATGCCAAGAAGGCTGCGCGCGACCCTTCCTTTTGGAGCAGACTCTACGCGACTCGCGTTAATTCGTAGACCCCGGCCATCTCATGTTTTTCTGCTACCAGGCATCGGATTAGAACAATACGCGTTGCAACCATTGGACAGCAGAGAACGGCCAATTTCTGCCATTCGCGACAGACAGCAACTGGCCGCGCGCTGCATCCCCACACCGTCAGCTTTTTGGCCAGCGTTATTAGAGACCTCTGGATCCTCCCACTCCTAAAGAGCAGTTGTGGCCTCCGATCAAACGCACCCGCAAAGCGGTCTTTGACGATCTATGCTTGGATGATCCATAACTGCCGAGTGCTCTCATATGCACGATGATACTCAAGTTATCTATAGAACCACGGTGATTGGTCGCTGCGGACGTGACTTTTCCGAAAAGCCGCGGAAGTTCAATCACATTGAGTGCATGAAATGCGAAAACATGTCCATACCAAGAGCACTCCCAGGGCTGCGCGCCCTTGGAAGCGAAGTCAAAAGAACTGACCAATCCTGATTGAACATTCCGGCTGATTATTGCCTGTCGCGAAGGGCAGCACAGGGTCGATTTATGCCTTTGCAGGCAGCTATGCGGCTGATAGCCACCACCAGCCATTGCGACCGATCCACCCTTGTCTTCCCTTAACGTGGAGGACGAGCCATGAACACTGTTGCTAGATACCGCCATCAGCCTTGGAACAAGGGAAAGCTTGTCGGTCAGAAAGCCCCGCTCCGCGTCAGAGATATCTGGGCTATCCGAATAAGACTTCAGCTTGCTGAGAAGACGCGTGATTTGGCGCTCTTCAATCTGGCCATCGATAGCAAGCTGCGTGCCTGTGACTTAACTAAATTGCGGGTCCGAGACATTGCCCATGGGGAGCATGTGTCGTCACGGGCCATCGTGATGCAGCAGAAAACTCAACACCCAGTGCAATTTGAAATCACTGAACAGACCCGAACGGTTCTGGAAGCGTGGATGCGCCAGGCGCGTCTCCGCAGTGAGGATTTCTTGTTTCCGAGCCGCTTGCACGCTTCTGAGCATTTATCCACCAGGCAATACGCTCGAATAGTCAAAGCGTGGGTGACAACCATCGGCCTTGACCCAACCATGTATGGCACTCACACGCTACGGAGAACCAAGGCTTCGTTGATTTATCGCAGGACGAAGAACTTGAGAGCGGTCCAACTCCTGCTTGGTCATACAAAGCTTGAAAGCACTGTCAGGTACTTGGGAATCGAAGTCGATGATGCCTTGGAAATGGCGGAGCAGACGGAGGTGTGACCATTCACAGCGACGGTCGTGCCAGACCGTCGCTATCCGTCCCTCTATCAGTCAATTGTGTCTAAAAGTCAGGGGGCCATTCAAATTAGAGAGCAGTCCTGGACCTCACTGAGTGATCTAACACTGGCGTACCCTCATAATGGAATCTGTGATGGCTTGAGCATTTGTGTCCAGCGTTTCCATTGCCGATATCGCATTAGCGGCGACACTGCCGACCCCATTTTCTGACAGCCACTTGGTTATTTCTTCTATCGCTGCACATATGGCGTGCTGATTGTGGAGGAGCAATGTCAGAGCGTCCGCTGTGGCGATTTTGCAATTTGAGTTATCGGGCATGACGGTCGTCCTTGAGTAATGATGCCGGAAGCCTAGCTCATCTCGCCGTTGCCTTTCCCAGATCTACCCAGCTATTTTGGATTCGATCTGACGCTCCTTTGGACCGAATTTGACCTGTACGTCCCTAGGATATGACCGGCAGAGGTCGACCCTAAGCGGCCGGTGGGGACAGACAGAAACCGGCCATAAGCAGGCATTCTTACAACGTCCGCATTTTTCCTGTTTGCCTGGGTGGGAGGGGGAATGGTGTAGTTCATCATCATTCCTGCCAGACGGCTCATCCTTTGTTTTGTGCGTGTCAATTATTTATCCGCACTCAGTCCGTTTGGATTGGTTTCAAGGTTAGGACTTCTCAACGAGTAAGGCCTTGAAGGCCGGTATATAATCGTCTCCCTGCAGACTCTTCGATTCTAGCGTAATCATTACTGGGAAATCGTCAAATGCGAGGAAGAAGTACTCGTTGTCTATTAGCACCTCCCAAATACGCACATCAGCTCCGTCAGACTTGCTG
>NZ_JAXDEO010000023.1:0-106593 GCF_035064975.1 Pseudomonas sp. YuFO20 | reverse complement strand
GCATCCCCGGCACCATCGCGCTGTTCGGCTGCTTCCTGATCATGATCATCATCCTCGCGGTGCTGGCGCTGATCGTGGTGAAAGCCCTGGCCGAGAGCCCGTGGGGGATCTTCACGGTGATGGCGACCATCCCGATCGCGATGTTCATGGGCATCTACATGCGCTACATCCGCCCGGGCCGCATCGGTGAGATTTCCGTGATCGGCGTATTGCTGCTGCTGGGGTCGATCTGGCTGGGTGGGCAGATTGCTGCGGATCCGGTCTGGGCCAAGGCCTTCACCTTCAATGGCGTTCAGATTACGTGGATGCTGGTCGGTTACGGTTTCGTGGCAGCTTCGTTACCGGTCTGGCTGATCCTGGCACCGCGTGACTACCTGTCGACGTTCCTGAAAATCGGCACCATCGTGGCCCTGGCGATCGGCATCCTGATCACCATGCCCGAGCTGAAAATGCCGGCGCTGACCCAATTTGTCGATGGCACTGGCCCGGTGTGGAAGGGCGGTCTGTTCCCGTTCCTGTTCATCACAATCGCCTGTGGCGCGGTCTCGGGTTTCCACGCGCTGATCTCCTCCGGCACCACGCCGAAACTGCTGGATAACGAGGTTAACTCCCGTTACATCGGTTATGGCGCCATGCTGATGGAATCCTTCGTGGCCATCATGGCCATGGTCGCCGCATCGGTGATCGAGCCAGGCGTGTACTTCGCCATGAACAGCCCCGCCGCAGTTGTGGGCGGTGACGTGATGGCTGTGGCGCAAACCGTCAGCAGCTGGGGTTTTGCAATCACCCCGGAAGCGCTGCAGGCAGTAGCGCACGACATCGGTGAAACCACCATCCTGGCCCGTGCCGGCGGTGCACCGACCCTGGCGGTCGGCATCGCGCAGATCCTGCACAGTGTGCTGCCGGGTGAAAACACCATGGCGTTCTGGTACCACTTCGCGATCCTGTTCGAAGCGCTGTTCATCCTGACCGCGGTGGACGCCGGTACCCGTGCCGGCCGTTTCATGCTGCAGGACCTGCTCGGCTCCTTCGTGCCCGCGCTCAAGCGCACCGAGTCCTGGGCCGCCAACCTGATCGCCACCGCCGGCTGCGTGGCGATGTGGGGCTGGTTGCTGTATCAAGGCGTGATCGATCCGCTGGGTGGTATCAATACCCTGTGGCCGCTGTTCGGCATCTCCAACCAGATGCTCGCCGGTATCGCGCTGATGCTCGGCACCGTGGTATTGATCAAGATGAAACGCCAGCGGTATGTCTGGGTCACCATGCTGCCTGCGGTATGGTTGCTGATCTGCACCACCACCGCCGGCTTCATCAAGCTGTTCGATGCCAACCCGGCGATCGGCTTCCTGGCCCTGGCGAAAAAATACAGCGATGCCCTGGCCAACGGCCAGATTCTCGCCCCGGCCAAGGACATCACTCAAATGCAGCACGTGATCTTCAACGCCTACACCAACGCCACGCTGACCGCGTTGTTCCTGTTCGTGGTATTCAGCATCCTGTTCTACGCACTCAAGGTCGGTATTTCTGCCTGGGGTACGAAAGAACGCACGGACAAGGAAGCGCCGTTCCAGGCGCTTCCGGATGCGTAACCAGAGGATTGCAGCATGTTCAATGACCTGAGTCGCCTCGGTAAATACCTCGGTCAGGCAGCGCGCCTGATGGTCGGCATGCCCGACTACGACAATTACGTCGAGCATATGCAAACAAAGCACCCGGACAAACCGGTGATGAGCTACGAGATGTTCTTTCGGGAACGCCAGGAAGCTCGTTACGGTGGCAAGGGTGGGCCGAAGTGTTGTTGATACAACACGCCTAGGCGACACACCACTGTAGGAGCCCGGCTTGCCGGCGAAAGCGATCTTCCGGACGCCTTCGCCGGCAAGCCGGGCTCCTACAGTTTTATCAGCGCATGGGAGATTTTCGTTTTGCTCACTCCAATCCCGGTCACGATCCTCAGCGGCTTCCTCGGCGCCGGCAAAACCACGCTGTTGCGCCACATGCTCAAAGCCGAGCATGGCCTGAAAATCGCCGTGATCGAAAATGAATTCAGCGACGCCGGCATCGACACCCAACTGTTGGGTGACGAGCCGGTTCAAGTCATGACGCTGTCCAACGGCTGCGTCTGTTGCACGATCCACACCGACCTGACCAAGGCCCTGTATCTGCTGCTCGAACGTCTCGACAGTGGCGAAATCGCCTTCGACCGCCTGGTGATCGAGTGCACCGGCCTCGCCGACCCGGCTCCGGTGGCGCAAACCTTCTTCATCGACGAGGAGCTGCGCGAGCGCTACATCCTCGACGGCATCATCACCTTGGTAGACGCGGCACACGCCGAGCAGCATCTGACCCAGACCATCGCCCAGGCGCAAATCGGTTTCGCCGACCGGCTGCTGGTGAGCAAGCGTGATCTGGTGGACGAACCTGCGTTCACCGCGTTGAGCGAACGCCTGACCCGTATCAATCGCCGTGCACCGATCCGTGTGGTCGACCACGGCAAGATCGACCTGGCCGAACTGCTCGACGTGCGTGGTTTCAATCTCAATGCCGACCTTGGTGGTGGCGTGAGTTTGCGCCCGGTCAGTCAGGCGCCGTCCGTCGACCGTATATCCAGCCTGGTGCTGCGCACCGACAAGCCGCTGGATATCGACAAGCTCAGCGAGTTCATGAACGAACTGCTGGAAGACCACGGCAAGCAACTGCTGCGCTACAAGGGCGTTTTGAACATCCTCGGCGAACCGCGCCGCATGGTGTTTCAGGGGGTTCTTAAGTTGTACGGTTTCGACTGGGACACCGAGTGGGCCGACGATGAAGCGCGCGAAAGCGTGATCGTGTTCATTGCCGATGATTTGCCGGAAGAAAAGATTCGCGAGGGGTTCGCTCGAGTGGCGGCGAACTAACCGGCAATACGCTTGCGGTTGGAGAGCGGTTGAGCGTTCAGCAATACCGCCTCCAGATAATCCAGATGCCGGTTAAGTAATGTCGCTGCCATCACGGCATCCCTACGCGTTAGCGCATCCACTATTTTCTCGTGCACCTGCCAGGCGCAATAGTCCTCCCCGCACACCTCAAGTTGCGCAATCGCCAGCGAACTCGGTGGCACCAGGCTGCCGAGAAAATGCGCCAACGGTGCATTGCCCGCCATTTCTGCCAACTGTAGGTGAAACTCTCCTGACAGACGTATTGCCCGGCCACGCTCAGTGCATTGACGCTCGCGATCGACCAACGCGCTCAGGCGCTTCAAGGCTTGCGTGCAGGGCCGCTGGCAGGCCAGCTTCACCAGCATGAGCTCGGTCAGTCGCCGCGCATGCAGCGTTTGCCGAACTTGATCGACACTGAGCGCCGCTACACGGGGGCGATGATTGACCCGCAGAATAATGATCTGCTGATGGGACAGTCGCATCAGCACATCACGCATGTCACTGCGCCTTGCACCGAACATTTGCGCCAGGCTTTCTTCGGTAAAGCGACTGGTCTCATGGATGCGCTGTTCAAGAATGGCGTCGAGGACCCGCGAGTACAGATCATCCGCCGCCGGTGGAAAGGGCAGGGTGGTAAGCGTTTGCGGTGAAACGAAGCTGTTCATGGCCAATCTCCAGTTCGAAGAGGGTTCAACTGCCAAGGTTGTCGTCCGGGATGTTCAGTTCAATGCCCATGCGCTGGCCCTCGCGAAGGATGTGCCGACGCATCTCGGCACTGGCCTGGGCGCTGTTCTTGCTGCGGATCGCCCGCACCACCGCTTCGTTTTCTTCGAGGCGTTCGGCCAGATGTTCCGGGGAATTGCGCAGCACTTCGGCGCTTTGCTTGAGCGCATTGCTGGTCTGCTGGACCACGCTCTGGAAGATCGGGTTCGAGGTCAGGGTGAAGAGTTCTTCGTGGAACGCAATGTAGGCGCTCACCCCGGCTTCGCTGTCGTTGGCCTCCAAGGCTTCGCGCATGTCCATCAGGGTCAGGCGCAGTTGCCCGACTTCCTTGCTGCTGATCGACTGCGCCACCAGGCCGACGATGAACGGCTCAAGGGTGTAGCGCAGTTGCAGTACGTCTTCCAGGCTTGCGGCGGCCACGGCACTGTCGTGCTGTTGGCTGTCGGCAAGATTGGCCTCCAGGACCACCACCCCTTTACCCGGCATGGACCGCACCAGACCGAGGGTTTCGAGCACGATGACGGCTTCTCGCAGGCTGGGGCGGCTGATACCCAGTTGTTCGGCCAACTCGCGTTGCCCTGGCAGCATGTCACCGGAACGCCATTGACCGCGGGCCAGCGCGGCCCGAAGTTTTTCTACGACTGAATTTACAACGGTCGACGAGGTAATCACTGTTCGCTCCATGAGCTCAAAAACGGTTTTGGCCATGCCTGCCCGGGAGCAGGCACGGCGTTCATTCAAAATTCCTGCTGATGGGCCGCAGCCACCGGTTTTCTCGGCTGGAAGGTATAACCCACCTGGCCGGAAAGCACTTTGTTCGCCCGCTCCACATCGATGTCTTTTTCCCAGCGAGCGATCGCCACGGTGGCCACGCAGTTGCCGATCAGGTTGGTCAGGGCCCGGCCGATCCCCATGAACCAGTCCACGGCCAACACCAGCACCAGGCCCACCACGGGAATCGCCGGGATTGCCGTCAGCGTGGCCGCCAGAATCACCAGGGCCGAACCCGGGATGCCGTGTGCGCCTTTGGAGGTGATCAAGGACACCAATAGAATCGTCAGCAAGTCGGTCATGGCCAGCGGCGTGCCGGTGGCATTGGCGATGAACACGATGGCCAGGGTCAGGTAGATCGAGAAACCGTCGAGGTTGAATGAATATCCGGTGGGAATCACCAGCCCGACCGTAGAACTGCCGATACCCAGATGCTCAAGCTTGCGCATGATTTGTGGCAGCACGGCGTCTGACGAGGCGGTGCCCATGACGATCAGCAGTTCTTCGCGCAGGTACCTGAGCAAAGGCCACATCTTCAGGCCGGAAAGACGCATGACCAGGCCGAGAATCAGCGCCACGAAGGCCACGCAGGTCAGGTAAAACAGGCCGACCAGACTGCCCAGATGCTGCAGCGAGTCCAGGCCGTATTTGCTGGTGGTGAAGGCGATCGCGCCGAATACGCCGATCGGTGCCAGTCGCACGATCATGCCCATGATGCGGAAGATCACATGGCTGAGTTCGTTGATCAGTCGCGAAATGCCCGACGCCGCTTCTCCCACCAGATTCAGGGCGCTGCCGAACAACACCGAGAACAGCAGGACTTGCAGGATGTTGTTATCGGCAAATGCACCGATCACCGAGGTCGGAATCAGGTCCATCAGGAACTGTGTGGTGGTGTGCATGTGCTGGCCGCGCTGGGCGATATCGCCCATGTCAGCCGCAGAAAGCTGTTCCAGATGAATGTTCGCGCCACTGCCGATACCGGTGCTGAAGGCGAACACCAGGCCGATCACCAGGGCAATGGTGGTCAAGACTTCAAAATAGATCACGGATTTCAGGCCGATACGGCCGACCTTCTTCAGGTCGCCGGCACCGCTGATGCCGCTGACCACGACGCAGAACACGATCAGGCCGATGAGCATCTTGATCAGCTTGATGAAACCGTCGCCGAGGGGTTTGAGCTGAGCGGAGTATTCGGGAAGGGTCAGCCCGCAGACGATGCCGAGCACCAGTCCGAGAACCACTTGGAGGAAGATTGAACGCGAGCACCATCTGAGCATGGGAGGAATCCTGGTCGGTGTCCTGGCTGCCGAGTTTGAGGGCTTTCGGCTTCAGGACTTAATTATTGTGGTCTTACCGGTATGTCCAGTGCAGGCGCAGTCTAGGCGTGGATTTCGGGTGATCGCAAGGGAAAATTTTGAAATTGGCATGACCGGTCTTACCAGTTGAATGGCAAGGCCCGGTCTTGAGCGGTTTGGGTCTGTGAAAAAAATCGAATCGGGTTCAAGGGGGAAGTCGAGGCGCTTACGGATCAGTTTTAGACTTCGTCCGGATTGTCGACATAAGAGGCATTGCGCTCGATGATGTTCAGGTGAAAGACCAGGTTGCTCCCGCCTCCGCCTGCATTGACATGATGACCATCGTGGGAATACATATATTTCGTACCGGTAAGCGGGACCCCATGAGTGGTCTGGATCGTTAAGGACAATTTATTGGAAGAGATGTCATCCAATGTAATCACGTTGCCGTTTTTGTCGAGAAGGTTGAAATTGGCAGCGTCTTTATTTTCTGTTGCAATAATGGTTTTGTATTTGTTCATGCCTAGGATGCTTCCGTAATAGGCGCCTGGCGTGCGTATGTAAATATGGTAGTGGTTTGCGGTGCACCTGAAATAAAATCTTAATGTGTTGTTGGGGTTTTTGCTGTCCGCAAAAAGATAGTTGGAAATATCTAGTGTGCCTTCGTACTTATAATGCTTAGGGGGTTGCATGGTGACTTTTTTGTTATGGGTCAGTCGAGGGAAGTGCAGGTGACCGAAATTGGTGGACAGTTCGGCAATGAAGGATTTTTGACGATCGGTGCTCATTTTATCTTCCTTGATAAAGTTTCAACTGTTGGTTGGAGTTACTTAGATTTCATCTGGGGTGCTTAGGTAAGTCGCATTTCTTTCATGAATTTTCAATCTGCAAAGCAGGGGTGTCTGTCCCTTGTTGGCGATGTATGTGTACTTTGAGCCGTATAGATTTTGGCGGTGGAGGAGGCCGGATCCACTGACTTGGATGTAGGTCTCCAGGCTGTCTTCCCTGATGTCGTCCAGTGTCATAGCCCTGTTGTGACGATTGATCAAGTTGAATGTCGTGGAACCGGCAATGGGGAATGCGCCGACAAACCCGGATGTATCGACACTGATGCATTTTCCGAAATACGGGCCTGGCGTCCGGATATAGAGTCTGTAGCCATAATTTGTATATCTGAAATAGAGTAATAGGCCGGGTATGGCATCTGCCGAAATTTCAGGGTGCAGCCCAAGCCGGTGGGAGTCGTCTCTGCGTTGTGGTGGGCCGGTAAAAAAGCCACCACTGGCAAATACACTACTGGCGATGGCTGGCTCGCCATGTAGCAAGTCGAGAAAGTGCAGCGGTATGTTGTCTGTGCCTAGTGTGGCAATAAATGATTTTTGCCGGTCTGTAGTCATTGTCTTGTCTCGCTATTCGTTTGGTTGTAGCGCTTGTTTGAGTGGGTTTGTGCTCAAGCTGAAAGTGCTTTCCTTGGAATATAGCGATTCTAATAAAAGTGGCGTGATTTAAATTAAGGCAGGGTTTTTCCAGGGTTTTATTAAATGGCTGGTTGCCGTTTTGTTAGTTTGTCTGGAATGTCGACGTCGCGGGTTATAAAAGAATTGACGCATAAAAAACCCGACCACAGAGGGTCGGGTTTTTGTCTGGCTCGGTAAAGCGCTGTAATTAAGCGCCGTACACCGGCAGCTTCTTGCAGATCGCCTTGACCTTCTCACGAACGGCATCGATCACCGCTTCGTTGTTCAGGTCCGCCAGGATGTCGCAGATCCAGCCGGCCAGTTCCTTGCACTCTGCTTCCTTGAAGCCGCGAGTGGTCACAGCCGGGGTGCCGAAGCGCAGGCCGGAGGTGACGAACGGGGAGCGTGGGTCGTTTGGCACGGAGTTCTTGTTCACGGTGATGAACGCTTTGCCCAAGGCGGCGTCGGCGTCTTTACCGGAGATTTCCTGCTTGATCAGCGACAGCAGGAACAGGTGGTTTTCAGTACCACCGGAAACCACGTCGAAACCGCGCTCGATGAACACGCCGGCCATGGCCTTGGCGTTTTTCACCACTTGTTGCTGGTAAGCCTTGAACTCAGGCTGCAGCGCTTCCTTGAAGCAGATCGCTTTAGCGGCGATCACGTGCTCCAGCGGGCCGCCCTGGGCGCCTGGGAATACGGCGGAGTTCAGCTTCTTCTCGATGTCGGCGTTGGCGCGAGCCAGGATCAGGCCGCCACGTGGACCGCGCAGGGTCTTGTGGGTGGTGGTGGTCACCACGTCAGCGAATGGAACCGGGTTCGGGTAGACGCCAGCGGCGACCAGACCGGCCACGTGGGCCATGTCGACGAACAGGTAGGCACCCACCTTGTCGGCGATTTCACGGAAGCGCGGGAAGTCGAGGATCTGCGAGTAGGCAGAGAAACCGGCCACGATCATTTTTGGCTTGTGTTCAACAGCCAGGCGCTCGACTTCGTCGTAGTCGATCAGGCCGTTGGCATCGATGCCGTACTGGATGGCGTTGTACAGCTTGCCGGAGGACGAAACGCTGGCACCGTGGGTCAGGTGACCGCCGTGGGCCAGGCTCATGCCCAGGATGGTGTCGCCAGCCGACAGCAGGGCCAGGTAAACGGCGCTGTTGGCTTGGGAGCCGGCGTGTGGCTGAACGTTGGCGTAATCGGCGCCGAACAGTTCTTTTGCACGGTCGATGGCCAACTGCTCTACGACGTCGACGTACTCGCAACCACCGTAGTAGCGCTTGCCCGGGTAGCCTTCGGCGTACTTGTTGGTGAGTACCGAGCCTTGAGCTTCCATCACCGCGGGGCTGGTGTAGTTTTCCGAAGCGATCAGCTCAATGTGCTCTTCCTGGCGCTGAGCTTCTTGCTCCATGGCGGCAAAGAGATCGGCGTCGTACTTGGCAATAGTCAAATCACGGCTGAACATGGCGGTCCTCAAGGATCGGGGGCGGAAAAGGGGGGCATTCTAACCCAATGGGTTTTGGAAGGCATATGAAACGACATCATGTCGCAGACAAGTGGGCTTCATGACGGGATCAGTGGTGATCGTGCCGGCCCAATCGCCAGCAGGCTGGCTCCCACAGAAGTCGCGACAGCCTGCAAATTCCCTGGCCGACCTAAATTCTTGTGGGAGCCAGCCTGCTGGCGATGGCATCCCCACAAAATTTCAGTCGAACATGAAGAGGGCATCATTGCTGAACTGCACTTCAAAGGTATTGGCTGGCATCGGCCGCCCGAACAGGTATCCCTGGACCTCGTCGCAACCGTGTTCCCTGAGGAAATCAAGCTGCTCCTGGGTTTCCACACCCTCGGCGATCACCGCCAGGTTGAGGCTGTGGGCCATGGCGATGATCGCCCGGGCGATCTGCGCGTCCTGTTCGCCCGACGGCAGGCCGTCGACGAAGGTGCGGTCGATTTTCAGGACGTCGATCGGGAACTGCTTGAGGTAGTTGAGTGATGAGTAGCCCGTGCCGAAGTCGTCGACCGCGATGCTCAGGCCAAGGTTTTTCAAGCCGGCGAGAATCTGCATGGCTTCGCTGACTTCGCGCATCAGGATACTTTCGGTCAGCTCCAGCTCCAGGCACGCCGGCGGCAGTCCGGTGTCCTTCAGGATGTTGGCGATCCGTGTGCCGAGCTGGCCGTCGGAGAACTGCCGGGCGGAGATGTTCACCGACACCTTCGGCACGCGCACCTTGGCCTGATGCCAGGTCTTGAGCTGACGGCAGGCCTCGCTGATCACCCAATCGCCGACATCCACCACCAGGCCGAGCTCTTCGAGCACCGGGATGAAGTCCCCCGGCGGCACCAGGCCGCGGCGCGGATGACGCCAGCGCAGCAGGGCTTCGGTGCCGGTCAGGCGTTTACCATCGCCGCTGAATTGCGGTTGGTAATACAACACGAATTCGTTCTGTTCCAAGGCGTGTCGCAGGTCGCTTTCCAGTTCCAGGCGCTCCAGGGCGCTGGCGTTCATGTCCGCCTGATAGAACTGGAAGTTGTTCTTGCCGCGTTCCTTGGCGTGGTACATCGCGGTGTCGGCGTTTTTCATCAGTTGGCTGAGTTCATTGCCGTCCTGCGGGCTCAGGGCGATGCCGATACTGGCCGTGACGAAGAACTCGCGGCCTTCGAGCACGAAGGGTTTGACCAGGCTGGCGAGAATCTGCTCTGCCACGTGAATCGCCCGGTTCAGGGCGATTTCACGGTTGGCCCGTGGTTGCAGGAGCAAGGTGAATTCATCGCCGCCCATGCGCGCTACGGTGTCGTCGTCGTCGACGCAACCGAGCAGGCGCGTGGCCATTTCCTTGAGCATGCGATCACCGGCGGCGTGGCCCAGGGAATCGTTGATCGGCTTGAAGCGGTCCAGGTCGAGGAACATCAACACCACCCAGGACTTCTGCCGCTCGGCGGCTTGCAGCGCGGTGTGCAGGCGATCCTGGAACAGCGTGCGGTTGGGCAGGTGGGTCAGGGCGTCGTAATAGGCCAGGCGGTGAATCCGTTGTTCACTGGCCTTGCGTTCGCTGATGTCGCTGAAAAAACACACGTAACTGGCCAGGTCGCCTTCATCGTCCAGTACCGCGGTTATGCCGACCCAGGCCGGATAATGCTCGCCATTGCGGCGCCTGAGCCACACTTCGCCTTCCCAGGTGCTGTGCTGGTTCAGTTGCTTGAGCACGTAGCGCAAATGGGCTTCCTGCTGCTCGTCGACGGTGAGCATGTTCGGCAACTGGTCGAGTACCTGTTCCACGGCATAACCGCTGACACGGCTGAAGGCTTCGTTGGCCTGGACGATATAGCCGGCCGGGTCGGTGATCAGGATCGCCGAGGTCGAGTGCTCGAATACCGTGGCGGCCATTCGCAGGTCTTTCTCGGCCCGGCGTTGCTGGCTGATGTCGCGACCGACCCCCAGCACGCCTTCGAACGCACCGTGTTCGTCCCAGACCAATACCAGGCGCAGTTCGATGGGAATCTTGCGCCCGTCGGCGCGCAGGCAGTCGAACAGAAACAGTTGGGTTTGCACCTGGCTGCGCAACAGGGCCAGTTGTTCGGGTTTATCCAGCGCCTTGCTGACGCGATCCATCAAGTGGTAGATGCCGCTCAGCTGTTGCGGATTGGCAATGGTCGATTGCCAGCCATTCTGGAAAATCCACTCCGCTTCATAGCCCAGCACTGCCTGCACCGACGGGCTGACATAGTTGAGCGCCATGCGGTTGTCGGTGGAGAAAATCACGTCGCTGATGCTTTCAGCGAGCATCCTGTAGCGCTGCTCGCTGTCGCGCAGCGACTCACTGGCTTCAATCTGCTCGGTAACGTCCTTGGCCACGCCGATGATGCGGGTGACCTGGTCATGCTTGTCCCGTGCCAGTGCCTGCTCGCGAATGTCGAAGCGCCGCCATTCGCCGTCACGGTGGCGAAAGCGCAACTGGCACTGCATCAATTGGCTGTAACCGCCTTGCCGCTGGCTCTGGCGCGAGCGGTGGTAGTAGTCGGCATCGTCGGGGTGAAGGAGGATTTCCCAGAAGTACTCGCCCATCTGCTGCAGTTCAGTGCGGTTGTAGCCCAGCGTCTGGCCCAGATGGTGGTTGCTGAAGATCATTCGCTGGCTGATCACGTCTTGCACGTACAGGTGATCGGGCACGGTCCGCACGACGTCGGACCAGAAGCCTTCGCGCTCCTGCAGCGACAGCTCGATGAGCTTGCGGCTGGTGATATCGGTGATGCTCAGGATCACGGCCTTGAAGTCGTCCGGGTTTTGCGGCAGGCGCAACACCAGCCACAGGTGCTGGTCACGACCCCCGGCGTCCTGCAGCTTGATTTCCAGTTCAAGCTGCTGCTGTTGCTTGTGCACCGCTTCGAGGACCTGATTGCCGATGGCGCTGCCCGCCACGGGGTTGCCATCGATCAGCAGGTTCCACACTTGCTCACAGGTGTTGACGTTCAGCAGTTGCAGGGCGACCTGATTGACCTCGGTGATGCGCAGTTCCTGCAACAATTGCCGGCGCAGGTTTGGTGTCCCCAGCCAGGTTTGCAGTTGCTCGTCGCGCAGCAACTGAGCCTTGTCGAACAGGCTGCGCAGGCCCGACATGTCGAGGACGCACAGGGCCACGCCGGTGCCTTCGAAAATCTCCTGGTAGCGTCGGCGACCTTCGTGCAGTTGGCGCTGGCGACGGCGCATGTTCAGCAGGACGATGAACGGCAACATGGAAAAGGCCAGGCCCAGCAGGCATTTGCCGATGAAGGCCGGCAGCAGTTCCTCGAGTACTCGCTGACGATCGAACAGGCCTCGTAGTTGCCAGTCGCTGCCGCTCAGTGGGACGGTCAGTACGCTGTTGGCCACATCGTCCTGGGTCAGGGTGCCCGGGTTGACCTGCGGCAACGCCTGGTCGCGGCTGATGATCTGGTGATTGAAGCGGTTTTCCACCAACCACAGCGGAGCCGCCGCCGTTTCATTGAGCTTGGTCAGGGAGGCGAAAAACGTCGGTTTGAAGCGCAAGGCCCAATAGCCGCGGTTGCTGCCGCTGGATTGATGCAACAGCAGATGCACTCGCGAGCCGTCGATGGCGTTGCTGTAATAGTGGGGTTGTGCGCGACTGCGGCGCACCAGTTCCGCCAGATAGTCGGCATCTTCGCGGGTGCCAACCGTGTCACTGAGGATTCTTCCCGAGGGACTGAGCAGTGCGAGGCTCAGCAGGTCGGGCAGGGATTTTTGCAGTTTGCGCTGCAAGTCCAGTAGCTCGTCGGCACTTTGCGGCTGCTCGACAATCGGTAGCAGGTTGAGGGCGATCTGCGCGTTGAGCGCCATGTTCAGGCTGACTTGCGTGGCCAGGTCGGCGGTGTAGTCGATGGTGGCCTGTCGCTTGCTCTTCTGGGTTTCGCGCAGCTGATCCAGCAATTGCCAGAACAGCAATGCGAGCAGCAGCAACACCAGCATCGCCAAAGCGCCCTTGAGTGTGCCGCGCATGGGCGAGCCGGGTGCAACAGTCGGTGCACGGGTGATCAGGGACGGAGGGACACTGGACAAACTGTAATCCTGCGGTTTGGCTGGACTGGCGCGACGTGCACTATAAGCCGGACGCCCGAAGGGCGGCTAGCATGCCTTGAGTTGTGGCAAAGTGCCAGTCCCGCTCGGCTGGACTGCCATCTGTCATTAAGGTAGCTTTGCCGGTTACGCGGGAGCGTTCCAGCTCCTAGAATCAGACTTTTTTCAGCGCATACGCATTGGCCTCTTCAAACGTACAGCGCGCATGGTCTGGCCAGGCTTCGCCTGCACCCTAATCATTTCATCAGTCACTGACCCAAGGTTCTCCATGGCTCAATACGTATTCACCATGCATCGGCTGGGCAAAGTTGTTCCACCGAAGCGGGAAATCCTGAAAAACATCTCCTTGTCGTTCTTCCCGGGCGCCAAGATCGGCGTGCTCGGCCTCAACGGTTCGGGTAAGTCCACCCTGTTGAAAATCATGGCAGGCGTCGACACCGAGTTCGACGGCGAAGCCCGTCCGATGCCGGACCTGAACATCGGCTACCTGCCGCAAGAGCCGCAACTGGACCCGACCAAGACCGTGCGTGAAGTGGTCGAGGAAGCGGTCAGCGTGATCAAGGACGCCCAGGCACGCCTGGACGAGGTCTACGCGGCCTACGCCGATCCGGATGCCGACTTCGACAAGCTGGCAGCCGAACAGGCCAAGCTCGAAGCCATCCTGCAGGCCAGCGACGGCCACAACCTGGAGCGTCAGCTGGAAGTCGCCGCCGATGCGCTGCGCCTGCCGGCCTGGGATGCCAAGGTTGAAGTCCTCTCCGGTGGTGAAAAACGTCGCGTGGCCCTGTGCCGCCTGCTGCTGTCCGCCCCGGACATGCTGCTGCTCGACGAACCGACCAACCACCTGGACGCCGATTCGGTTGCGTGGCTGGAGCACTTCCTGCACGACTTCCCGGGCACCGTGGTCGCGATCACGCACGACCGTTACTTCCTGGACAACGTCGCTGGCTGGATTCTGGAACTTGACCGCGGCGCGGGCATTCCTTACGAGGGCAACTATTCGGGTTGGCTGGAAGCCAAGTCCGATCGTCTGGCTGCCGAATCCAAGCAGCAGTCGGCTCACGAAAAAGCCATGAAGGAAGAACTGGAGTGGGTGCGCAAAGGCGCCAAGGCCCGCCAGTCGAAATCCAAGGCACGTCTGCAACGCTTCGAAGAAATGCAATCGCAGGAATTCCAGAAGCGCAGCGAAACCAACGAGATCTACATTCCGGCCGGTCCACGCCTGGGCGACAAGGTCATCGAGTTCAAGAACGTCACCAAGGGCTATGGCGATCGCGTGTTGATCGACAACCTGTCGTTCTCCATGCCGAAAGGCGCCATCGTTGGCGTGATCGGCGGTAACGGTGCCGGTAAATCGACCCTGTTCCGCATGCTGATGGGCAAGGAAACTCCGGATTCGGGCAGCATCGAAGTCGGCGAAACCGTGCAGCTGGCCTGCGTCGACCAGAGCCGCGAAGACCTGGACGGCAGCAAGACCGTGTTCCAGCAGATCTCCGACGGTTCCGACCAGATCCGCATCGGCAACTACGAGATCCCGTCGCGCACTTACGTGGGCCGCTTCAATTTCAAGGGCGGTGACCAACAGAAGTTCGTCAAGGACCTGTCCGGTGGTGAGCGTGGTCGCTTGCACCTGGCCCTGACCCTGAAAGAGGGTGGCAACGTCCTGCTGCTCGACGAACCGTCCAACGACCTCGACGTTGAAACCCTGCGTTCCCTGGAAGAAGCCCTGCTGGACTTCCCGGGCGCCGCCATTGTGATCTCCCACGATCGGTGGTTCCTTGACCGCGTCGCGACTCACATCCTGGCGTACGAAGACGACTCGCAAGCGGTGTTCTTCGAAGGTAACTACACCGAATACGAAGCCGATCGCAAAAAGCGTCTTGGCGAAGCCGCTGCCCAGCCGCACCGGGTACGCCACAAGAAACTGGCCTGATTTGGGTTGGTTGCATGAAAAAGCGGAGCCTTCGGGCTCCGTTTTTTTTAGCGTGTTTATTAACTGGCACCGAGTCTCGTTCTTCGCGAGCAAGCCCGCTCCCACCTCTTGAAATGCGTTCCCCTGTGGGAGCGGGCTTGCTCGCGAAGGCGGGCTAACTGATGGTGCAAAACTGGATTTTGGAATCCCTGTTTGGGTGCAAAAACACCGTGGAAACAGGGTTAATTTATATCCTGTGCACCATTTAATTTCATAAAAGCGACATTCTGCGCTGTTCCTGTGCGCGATTGGTTTGTTAAAGTCCGGCTCAAATCTTCCAACGACAATAAATTTGCCGAGACTTTTCCATGATCGAATCCGTCGACTCTTTCCTTGCCCGCCTGAAAAAACGCGACCCGGACCAGCCTGAATTCCATCAAGCCGTCGAAGAGGTGCTGCGTAGCCTGTGGCCCTTTCTTGAAGCCAATCCACACTATCTGACCTCCGGCATTCTTGAGCGTATCTGCGAGCCTGAGCGGGCCGTCGTGTTCCGCGTGTCCTGGGTCGACGATCACGGCAAGGTGCAGGTCAATCGCGGTTTCCGTATCCAGATGAACAGCGCCATTGGTCCGTACAAGGGCGGTCTGCGTTTCCATCCGTCGGTGAACCTGGGTGTCCTGAAGTTCCTCGCCTTCGAGCAGACCTTCAAGAACTCGCTGACGTCGCTGCCGATGGGCGGCGGCAAGGGTGGTTCGGATTTCGACCCCAAAGGCAAGAGCGATGCCGAAGTCATGCGCTTCTGCCAGGCCTTCATGAGCGAGCTGTACCGCCACATCGGTGCCGATGTCGACGTGCCGGCCGGTGACATCGGTGTCGGTGCCCGTGAAATCGGCTTCCTGTTCGGTCAGTACAAGCGCTTGAGCAACCAGTTCACCAGCGTGTTGACCGGCAAGGGCCCGAGCTACGGCGGCAGCCTGATCCGCCCTGAGGCCACCGGCTTCGGTTGCGTGTACTTCGCCGAGGAAATGCTCAAGCGTCGCGGTGAAACCGTCGAAGGCAAACGCGTGGCCATCTCGGGTTCCGGCAACGTTGCGCAATACGCTGCGCGCAAGGTCATGGACCTGGGCGGCAAAGTGATTTCGCTGTCCGACTCCGAAGGCACGCTGTACTGCGAAAGCGGGCTGACCGAGGCGCAATGGCAGGCGGTGCTGGAACTGAAAAACGTCCAGCGCGGACGCATCAGCGAACTGGCCGGTCGTTTTGGCCTGGAGTTCCTGGCTGGCCAGCATCCATGGGGGCTGAGCTGCGACATCGCGCTGCCGTGCGCCACGCAGAACGAACTGGATGCCGATGCGGCACGGGCGTTGCTGCGCAATGGCTGCATCTGTGTGGCGGAAGGCGCGAACATGCCGACCACCCTCGAAGCCGTCGACCTGTTCATCGAGGCAGGCATCCTGTTCGCGCCGGGCAAGGCGTCGAATGCCGGTGGGGTGGCCGTCAGCGGCCTGGAGATGTCGCAGAACGCCATGCGTCTGCTCTGGACTGGTGGTGAGGTGGACAGCAAGCTGCACGCGATCATGCAGTCGATTCACCACGCCTGCGTGCATTACGGGGAAGAAAACGGTCAGGTCAACTACGTCAAGGGCGCGAACATCGCCGGTTTCGTCAAGGTTGCCGACGCCATGCTCGCCCAGGGTGTGGTTTAAGCCGGTTCGATGCGGATGATCTCGATCAGTTGATCGCCGGCAGGGCGTTGCCATAGCACCTCGTCACCGAGTTGCGCTCCGAGCAGCGCCCGGCCCAGCGGAGACCCCCAGTTGATCAGGCCGGCTGGCGCGTCAGCCTGATCTTCCCCCACCAGTTGCACGGTCAGCTCCGTGTCCTGTTCGTCGGCGAAGGTTACTCGACTGCCAATCTGTACTTTTTCCGTTGAGCTCGGGGGCGGTACAAGCTGAGCACTTTGCAGGCGCTGGCTGAAATACCTCAAGTCGCGCTGAAGGTCTGCCTCTCGCTGCTTGTTGGCCAAGTCTCCTTGTGCGCTCAGTTCTCCCAACAGGTTCTGCAACTCGGCGACCTTCGCCTGCAATTGGGCGAGACCAGTGGGCGTAACGTAATTGGGCTGCGCGCTGACCTGCCGTTCAACTGGCTGATCAGCTTGTGCAGCAGCATTATCTTCATTGACGAAGGCACGACTCATGGTTTTCTCCCGTTATAGGGGTTAGGCCATGGTTGCAGGCATTTGGTTGCGTCAGTAGTGATACCACTTCACCTCGAGCATCACTTCATTCTCGGGCGTGGCCAGGTGGCTGAATTCGCGCTGGGCACTCAGGCGCAGACCGAGGTTGCGTGACAATTCCCACTGCTGGTTCAGGCTCAGGCTACGGCGCACTTCACCGTTGGTGAAGAAATCGCCTTTCGCCTCCAGGCTCAGATTGCCCAGCGGGTTTTTCCACAGCAGACCCGTGTTGAACCCCGCCGCCGGAGAGATGAATTCGGCGAAATCATTGTTGTGCTCCACGCGCACGGTGCCCAGGGCAAAACCGAGGGTGTCGTCGGCCAGTTGCCAGGTTCCACCGCCTCCACCATTGACGTGGCTGACCAGGGTTTCATCATCATGCTTGCCCGGCACCCGCTCCAGGCCGCCGGTGACCTGCCACGACAGCGGTTGCAGCAACTCGTTGCGCGGGGTCAGGGAGCGAATCGTCGCCAGGTCCAGTTGCTGCACTTGCCAGTCATTGCCTTCGTACTGGCGCAGTTTCAATTGCAGGATTTCGATCTGAGCGCCGAGGGGGAAGCTTTCAGCGTTGTCGTTGAGGTCGTGATAGGCCATGCGCAGTCCGTACTCGCCAAAGGCACGATCACCGCGGGTGCCGAGGCCGGCCTGCCAGGTGCGGGATTCGTGGCCATCTTCCGGAAGCCCGGGTTGCGGGATATCGAGCTCTGGTGCGGGGTTCTGGTTGATCGCCCGCAGCAGTTCGAAACTGCGCTGTGCCCGTTGCGGGTCGCGCTCCTGACCATTGGCGCGGTAGCGCTCCAGTCGATAGGCCGCATCGATGATCAACGCTTGGCGCGCGCGGGGTTGTGCCTTGAATTCGGGTGTTTGCAGTTGCTTCTGGTCAGCACTGACTTTCAGCACCCACTGCTGTTCTTCGTCGGTCAGTGTCTCGGCGCGACTCAGCAGTTCGCGCTCGCGGGAAGGGCGGTACTGGATGGACTCCACCAGCCCGGCTTCTTTTACGGCCTTGACGGTGTCTGTGGGAATGGCGGTCAGCGGGAATTGCCCGGTCAGGCGCAGGCTCGGACGCGCCACTTGCAGCAGTTCCAACAGGCGATAGGAGCAGTTTTCGTCGAAGAAGAAATAATCGAACTGAATCTGTTTCAACTCCCAGACGTGCTCGACCATCCGCGCCGTTTCCTGCTGGGTCAGGTTCAGCCGGTACTCCCACAAGTCGCGGTTTTCGAGGCTGCGGTATTCCGAGAGTTTTTCCTGGTAAGGCACTAGTGCAAACAGTCCCGGATAGCCACCCATCAAGCCTTTCCAGGCGTACAGGATGCTGTTGTCCGACCCCTCGATGTAGGCGCCGAAGTTGATCGCGTAACTGAGCAGCGAGGTCTTGTCGCTTTGTACATCGGCCTGATCGATGCGCAGCAGCGTGTGGCCGAACATCGATGACGGGCTGTTCAGGTAGGCTGCCGGAAAGATCATCACCGCGCTGTGGGGCGAGACGTCCTTGAACCATTGCTTGAATTCGGCGCAGTCCGGTGCCGGAAGATCGGTCAGGTTGAGCTGCGCTTTCAGCCAGCGGGTACGGGCCGGATAGACGCACTGCGCATGCTGTTCACCCGCACTGGCAGGGGCGTACAGCGCTTGCACGGTGGCTGCCAGTTCATGGTCCGGATGTTCGTTGCCATCGGCGGCGAGAAAGAATTTTTTGTCGCTGACATAGCTGCGCCAGCCACCGAGCTTGGCGGTTTCGTAGTGACCGAGGGAGATCCAGAAAGGATCGTTGGCCAGCTGCTGCAAACGTTGGGGATCGATATGAGGCGCGGCGGACAGCGGGGCGCAGACACAGAGCGCCAGCCAGGCAAGGCGTTTGAGCATAAGTGGCAACTTGAACAGGAAAAAATAAAGACCCAGCACAATGGATGCAATTCAACTGTAGGAGCTGGCTTGCCAGCGATGGTCGTTAACGATGACGCGTGTTGACTGGATGAACACAGCGCCTATGAGGCCATCGCTGGCTAGCCAGCTCCTACAGTTGCATGACATTACCCAAAGAGGGGCAGGTCCAAAAAATAAAACCCCGCTTCCCGAAAGAAGCGGGGCGGGTCGAGCTTATGCCTGAGTGGCGTACTTGGCCAGACGAGGATCGCTCTTCAGAACGGCCAGGGTGTTGGTATGCACATCTTCCGCGGTCACGTCAGCCTTGCTGAAGATCTGCTGGAAGTGCTCGTGAGTGACAGCGGCGAAGTGCGCACGGTCTTCCGGCGCCACGCCCAGTACCACGGCGTAGGTGGTCAGCGCTTCGCCCTGACCTTTAGCCATGTCTTCGGACAGCTCGTTCATCATGCCATTCATGGCAAACCAGGATTTGCCGCCATAGGTCAGCGACGCGTTGGTCGAGCAACCGTTGGTACCAGAAGTCATACCGAAAGTTGCGTTGCCGGAAGTGCCGTTGGTGGTGGATGCCAGGAAGTGAGCCGGGGTGCCACGCTGACCTTCGAACAGCATGTTGCCCCAACCGCAATCCGGACCGCCTGGCGCCTGCGCCATGGCGTTGATGGATACAGCGGTGAAGAGAGTACCGAGAAGAATCCGTTTCATAGCTTTTTTCTCTTTGTGTGCATACCAATGGACAAGGGTGCTGGCGCCTACCTGACACCAGTTGGGCCGGTTATTAGTCCAGCCGCGCAGTTTGGAGTTTAGGCACGATCCCGGGGTTCCGTGATTTTTTGCTAAAACTTCACTGCAATCGCGGATTTGCCCCCGGCCCGCCTGGGGCTGGTGGCTTGTCTATGCTTTGCCATGAGGCGCGCCTTGCAAGTGAGGTATGGGCAGCGCCAGAATGCCGCTATCTGCCCCGCCTGATTGTTAAGGAAGCCCGATGCCTGATCCTGTTGCTGCCAGCTTGCGTCTAGCGCCCGAAGCGCTGACCCGTCCGTTTTCCGCTGAACAGTTCAGCTTCTCTACCACCAATGATCTGGAGCCCTTTCGCGGTGTGCTTGGCCAGGAACGCGCGGTCGAAGCCTTGCAGTTCGGTGTGGCCATGCCACGCCCCGGTTACAACGTATTCGTCATGGGCGAGCCTGGCACCGGTCGCTTCTCGTTCGTCAAACGCTACCTGAAGGCCGAAGGCAAGCGCCTGCAGACCCCGGCGGACTGGGTCTACGTCAATAATTTCGATGAACCGCGCGAACCGCGCGCCCTGGAGTTGCCGTCGGGCACCGCCGGTGCCTTCATCGGTGATATCAACGGCTTGATCGACAACCTGCTGGCGACCTTTCCGGCGGTGTTCGAGCACCCGTCCTACCAGCAGAAAAAAAGCGCCATCGACCGCGCCTTCAACCAGCGCTACGACAAGGCGCTGGACGTGATCGAGCGGCTGGCGCTGGAAAAAGAGGTCGCGCTGTACCGCGACAGCAGCAACATCGCCTTCACGCCGATGCTCGAGGGCAAGGCGCTGGACGAGGCGGAGTTCGCCCAATTGCCGGAAGCCGAGCGCGAACGCTTCCATGAGGATATTTCCAATCTCGAAGAGCGCCTGAACGAGGAGCTCGCCAGCCTGCCGCAATGGAAGCGCGAATCGAGCAATCAACTGCGCCATCTCAACGAAGAGACCATTACCCTGGCCCTGCAGCCATTGCTGTCGCCGTTGTCGGAGAAATACGCCGAGAACGCCGCGGTGTGCGGTTACCTGCAAGCGATGCAGGTGTATCTGCTCAAGACCGTGGTCGAGCAACTGGTCGACGACAGCAAGACCGATGCGGTCGCCCGCAAGCTGCTGGAGGAGCAATACGCGCCGAGCCTGGTGGTCGGGCATTCGGCCAGTGGTGGCGCGCCCGTGGTGTTCGAGCCGCATCCGACCTACGAAAACCTGTTCGGCCGCATCGAGTACAGCACCGACCAGGGCGCGCTCTACACCACCTATCGGCAACTGCGACCGGGTGCGTTGCACCGGGCCAATGGCGGCTTCCTGATCCTGGAAGCGGATAAGATGCTCAGCGAACCGTTCGTGTGGGATGCGCTGAAGCGCGCCCTGCAATCGCGCAAACTGAAAATGGAATCGCCACTGGGCGAGATGGGCCGTTTCGCCACCGTCACCCTGACGCCGCAGCACATTCCATTGCAGGTCAAGGTCGTCATCATCGGCGCCCGCCAGCTCTACTACACGCTGCAAGACCTCGATCCGGACTTCCAGGAAATGTTTCGCGTCCTGGTGGATTTCGATGAAGACATTCCGATGGTCGACGAGAGCCTGGAGCAGTTCGCCCAGTTGCTCAAGACCCGAACTTCCGAGGAAGGCATGGCGCCGTTGACCGCCGATGCGGTGGCGCGCCTGGCAACCTACAGCGCTCGGCTGGCGGAGCATCAGGGACGCTTGTCGGCGCGCATCGGCGATCTGTTCCAGCTGGTCAGCGAGGCAGACTTCATACGTCACCTGGCCGGCGATGAGATGACCGACGCCGGGCACATCGAGCGCGCGCTCAAGGCCAAGGCCACCCGCACGGGACGTGTGTCGGCGCGGATTCTAGATGACATGCTGGCGGGGATCATCCTGATCGACACCGCGGGCGCGGCGGTCGGCAAGTGCAACGGCCTGACAGTGCTGGAAGTCGGTGACTCGGCCTTCGGTGTACCGGCGCGGATTTCCGCCACGGTGTACCCGGGTGGCAGCGGCATCGTCGACATCGAGCGTGAGGTCAACCTCGGTCAACCGATTCACTCCAAAGGGGTGATGATCCTCACCGGTTACCTGGGCAGCCGTTACGCCCAGGAGTTTCCGCTGGCGATCTCCGCGAGCATCGCGCTGGAGCAGTCCTACGGTTACGTCGACGGTGACAGTGCGTCCCTGGGCGAGGCGTGCACCCTGATCTCGGCCTTGTCGAAAACCCCGCTCAAGCAGTGCTTTGCGATTACCGGCTCGATCAACCAGTTCGGTGAAGTGCAGGCCGTGGGCGGCGTCAACGAGAAGATCGAAGGCTTCTTCCGTCTCTGCGAAGCCCGCGGGCTGACGGGCGAGCAAGGCGCGATCATACCCCACGCCAACGTCGCCACCTTGATGCTCGATGAGAAAGTGCTGGCGGCGGTGCGCGCCGGTCAATTCCATGTCTATGCCGTGCGCCAGGCTGACGAGGCGCTGAGCCTGCTGGTGGGCGAGCCGGCGGGCGAGCCCGATGAGAATGGCGAGTTCCCTGAAGGTAGCGTCAACGCACGGGTGGTGGAGCGCTTGCGGGTGATCGCGGAGATGATCAGTGAGGAGGATCTGAAAGAGGCTGAAAAGGAAATGGCGGTCGAGGCGCTGGTGGAGGCCAAGCCGGCCTGACCCTGAGACTCCCCGATCCACCTGTAGGAGCAAGCTTGCTCGCGATAGCGATCTTTCAGACAACAACGATGTTGACTGTCACTCCGCCATCGCGAGCAAGCTTGCTCCTACAGTTCAATCGGGTGAAACCTGAAAAAGTGCCATCACTCTGGCGCCAATATTCACACTATGACCATTCGGCGCCTTCTGGTCTTACTTGACGTGCTAGTCAGACTTTTCCTCTATTCTCTGCTCAAGGATATCGACAGTATCACTGGATCGAGACAGCCTTCCCGTGGAGGCTGAATACCGGATCTACCGAGGGTCGCCGCCATGTCGCGCAACCTCTGTCTCACCCGTCAATGCCTGGGTCTTGTGACCCGTATCGAATGCGCCATCAAGCCGCTGGCTGGCGATACGGGCATGTGGACCTTGCTCTTCGCCGCCGGAATGGCTGGCGAACAACCTTCAGCCATCAAGGCCCAAGGCCCGTTCCATGGCCCTTTTGTAGCCGAGTCCATCCTCGATACCATTGTTGAAAGCCTGACCCTGCATGGCTATGAACTGGCCGATGACCCGCAGATCTGGTGCCTGCATCTGCAAGCCCAGTTGCGGGAAATCAACGGTGGCCGTTGTCGTAACGTGGGTGGCTTCGAGTTCCGGCCCGAGCACTGACAGCGCTATTGGGGCTGGCTGGACATGTCAGCCTTGTCGAGCTTGACCTCGAAACCGTATTGCACGGTGGCGAGGTCAGTTCGTTGATAGGTTTCCAGGCGCGTGGGTTGCCCGTAGAAGTAATGCACGGCGAATAACGCAGGGCCTTCTGTGCTCGCGTCATGGCTGACTGCAAGAATTTCCTTCAAGTAATTACCGCTGTCATCCTTGGCAAAAAACCGCCAGTCCTGTTCGGGAAACACTTTCGCATCCACCACCAGTGCATTGCCCTTGAGTTCAAGGCCCTTGGGCAATTGACGGGCATCGTAGGCCTGCTTGTCGACGGTGGCCAGGAACAGCGGGATGGAACCGACCACAAAGGCCGGCGTTTGTGGGAACAGGTTCAGGTCGTAGGTGATGGTGCCGCGCAGGGGGTCGACCTCATAGGCCTCGGGTGGCAATTCGATTGGCTCATCGCGGTTGCCGCTGCTGTCTTCGGTGAAGAAACTGACCGGGCTTTCGCCAGGGTTGAACGAGGTGCCGAGCAGTTCATCATTGAAGCTGCGCAGGTGAGTGAACTCCACGCGTGCAGCGCTGGGGTCCTCGACCGATTGATTGATCCTGACGCCTTTTTTCAACTGTTCCTCTGTCAAGGTCGCGCCCTTGAGCCAGGTCGCGGCGTTGTCGTCATAGACCACCACCGGCAAGTTCAGCGGCTGGACGGTTTTCGCCGTGGTATGGGGATCGAAGCGGCGTACCGGCAGGTTCAAGTCCTTGCGGGTCACGGTCACGCTGGAGAAATCCAGCAGGCTGACCTCAAGGGTTTCGATGGGGCCATTGAAATACACCTTGGAGTAGTGGCGTTTCTGTTGTTTCTCGAAGGCTCGCTGTTCTTCATTGAGCTGGTTTTCCAGTGACTCGCTCCAGAGCTTCTGTTGTTGCATCTTCGCCAGTTGCTTCTGGTAGAAGGCGATTTGCGCAGCAGTTTCATTGATGGATCCTGAGCGCGACAGAAACTGCCCTGTGGTATCCCTGGCCTGGACGATCAACGGGTTCAATGGTGTTTCAGCGATCTCGGGGGCGAGCGGCGCGCTGTTGCTGAACTCGATTTCGGCGTGGTTATCCGTAAGGCTCAGCAGGGTGACGTTCAGGTTGTCGTTGGTGCGGGTCTGGCCGACGTCCTTTTTCGTCAGGTCGAAGCTGTAGAGCCGGCGGGGTGCAATGACCTCCACTTTGCCTTGCAGGCTCACCGGTTGTGGCTGGTTTTTGATATCGACGTCCAGGCCTTCAATGAACGGATAGGTCACGGTCAGGTCGTCAGGGTTGGTCAGGTTGGAGCTCGATGGGCTCAGTTGAATGCCGGGGTCGGTTTCCGACCATTCCGGCTGGAAGGCGATGACCCGTTTGTTGCTCAGGGTGACCGACTGCCATTGCAGGCCATGGGGAAACAGGAATGCCGCCGGGATGCTGAAGTTGAAGGGGAACACTGGCTGCAGGTCAGTCAGGTAGTCGGAACTGGAGTCCTTGTGCAGGACGAACAGGCCGTTGATGTAGGTGTCGACCAGGGCCTGGGGCGTCGGGTAGTGCTTGAGCACGGCGAGGGCGTCTTCGCCGTATTCGGTTTCCACGGGTTTGCTGTCGAGCTTGAGTTGTGCGCGCTCGAGCAACAACAGCGAGCCACCCAGCTCAGATATCTCATCCTTGAGTTTCGGGTCCTCGATGGCGTCCAGGGACTTTTCGAACTGAGCCGTTTTTTCCTCGAGGCTGACCTGGCGCTTCTCGTCGCTGGGCGAGCAGGCGCTGAGCAGCAGAGCCAGGCAAATTCCGGCACTCGTAAAAGGCAATCGCCCATCCATTTCCAGTCTTCCTGTCCGATGTCATTTTGCTGTCAATGGGTTGGACACTAGCAGAAAAAATTGACACACACGCGCAGGTTGCGGATTTCCCAATGGTTTCTGGCGGCTTCTGGGTATGGACAGGTGGCTGTTATACTCGCGTCCATTTTCAGACCTACTGTGAGATTCAATGGAACGCTTTATCGAAAATGCAATGTATGCCTCGCGCTGGCTGTTGGCGCCGATCTATTTCGGTCTGTCCCTGGGGCTGTTGGCACTGGCGCTGAAATTCTTCCAGGAAGTCTTCCACGTCATCCCCAACGTCTTTTCGATGGCCGAATCGGACCTGATCCTGGTGCTGCTGTCGCTCATCGACATGGCGCTGGTAGGCGGTTTGCTGGTGATGGTGATGATTTCCGGTTATGAGAACTTCGTTTCTCAACTGGACATCGACGACAGCAAGGAAAAGCTCAACTGGTTGGGCACCATGGACTCCTCGTCGCTGAAAATGAAGGTGGCCGCCTCGATCGTGGCGATCTCGTCCATCCACCTGCTGCGCATCTTCATGGACGCCAAGAACGTCGACCCCGAGCATTTGCAGTGGTATGTCATCATCCACATGACCTTTGTGGTGTCGGCATTTGCCATGGGTTACCTGGATAAAGTGACCAAGCACTAAACAACGGCTGTCCTGTTCCTCACGCGCCGCCCGTCTGTTGCAAAACAGACGGGCGGCGTCGTTTTCGGCTTGTGCTTTGAGGCGCCGAGGCATATCCCTGTAAAGGTGTTAACTCGCCACTGCGTGAGGTGCGTTCATGAACCTGCAAGAGCTGAATGCCTATGCCGTCGCCGGGAAGGTCGATGAGCTGAACCTGATTTCGATGGAAGGGGGTATCTACCTGCTGGAGGCGCGGATGCACGGTGCGGCGTATCCGTTGAGCGATACCCACGGCCATATGCTGAGCCTGCGCTCTGTGGAACATGCCCGGGATGTGCTGCGCTCCTTTCCCAAGTTGCACTTCAACCTGGTGCACACGGTGGTCCATGACGAAATGTGCGGGTTGGTCGCCGATATCGAGGAAAACCTGAAGGTACCGATCGCCTGACGCCTCTCATCAATGCCATGGCAACTGTGCTAGTCTGCTCGCCCTTTTATGTAGGGCTTTTCGGAAGGTTCTGTAGGAATTAGTACCTTTTCGGAAGGCCCCAGAGCGGAGCAGTGTCATGTCCGAAGTAAATCTGTCCACCGACGAAACCCGCGTGAGCTACGGCATTGGCCGTCAGCTGGGCGACCAGCTGCGCGACAACCCGCCGCCGGGCGTTAGCCTGGACGCGATCCTGGCAGGCCTGACCGACGCGTTTGCCGGTCAGCCAAGCCGTGTTGGCCAGGAAGAAATGTCCGCGAGCTTCAAGGTGATTCGCGAAATCATGCAGGCCGAAGCTGCAGCCAAGGCTGAAGCGGCCGCTGGCGAAGGCCTGGCCTTCCTGGCTGAAAATGCCAAGCGTGATGGCATCACCACCCTGGCTTCCGGCCTGCAGTTCGAAGTGCTGACAGCCGGTGAAGGCGCCAAGCCATCCCGTGAAGACACCGTGCGTACCCACTACCACGGCACCCTGATCGACGGCACCGTGTTCGACAGCTCCTACGAGCGCGGCCAGCCTGCGGAATTCCCGGTTGGCGGCGTGATCGCTGGCTGGACCGAAGCACTGCAACTGATGAATGCCGGCAGCAAATGGCGCCTGTACGTGCCGAGCGAACTGGCTTACGGCGCTCAAGGCGTTGGCAGCATTCCGCCGCACAGCGTACTGGTATTCGACGTCGAGCTGCTGGACGTTCTGTAATACCTGGCCCGATATGACCTCGGGTTAATGTGGGAGCGGGCTTGCTCGCGAAGGCGTTGGTTCAGTCAACAAACACGTTGCCTGACACACCGCTATCGCTGGCAAGCCAGCTCCTACAGGTTTAGCGGTTTTCATATTTCGATCTTGTGATGCAGTTCATTGGTCGGGCGCAACGCCCGGGCATAGCAGAACAGGAACAGGTTGCGCACCACTTCCTTGAGCACCACCGGCTCGCTGGAACTCAAGCCGTTGACGTCCAGGTCGCCCTGATCCTGCAGTTCGCTCAAGGCTTCTTCTTCCAGCACGGCACAGACTTCCCCGGTTTCCCGATGCAGGATCCTGAGGTAGGGGTGTGGGCGGTCCAGCCAGGCATCGATCAAATAAGTCATGTCTTCTCATCTCCGTTGATTGGGTTCAATGAGAATAATTCTTATTCAATAAATAGCAAGGGCCTATTGGCGCTTTGGGCTTTTTTCAGGGTAAAGATTGCGTAAGGTCAAAACGGCTGGCGTTTGGCTATTGCGAGGATTCATTGGGCGAGGCGGGTAGGGCGAAGCACCACCCCACGACAAGGCGCGGGATGGCGTACAGCTGAATCAGACTTTTCGGACGAACTCGGATTTGAGCTTCATCGGACCGATGCCGTCGATCTTGCAGTCGATGTCGTGATCGCCATCGCACAGGCGGATGTTCTTGACCTTGGTGCCGACCTTGACCACCAGCGACGTACCCTTGACCTTGAGGTCCTTGATCACGGTGATGGTGTCGCCGTCCTGCAGGACATTGCCGACCGAATCCTTTTTCACGGCGTCATCGGACACAGCTTCGGCTTCACCGCTGGCGGACCATTCGTGGGCGCACTCGGGGCAGATCAGCTGGGCGCCGTCTTCGTAGGTGTATTCGGAATTGCATTTCGGGCAGGGTGGCAACGTGCTCACTAAGGCTCCTTTGGATTCAGGATCGCTAAAAAGCGCACATTATATAGGGTTTTAGAGCGGGAAGGTGGGACTGTAGGAGCCGGCTTGCTGGCGATGCATACAACCAGGTGTGTCAGGGGCACCGAGGTGATGCGATCGCCAGCAAGCCGGCTCCTACAGGGGTCAGTGTGTGCGGGCTACTGCGAACTCGCTCAACTCGACCAATGCATCGCGATACTCACTGGCTGGCAGCGCGTCGAGGCATTTGATCGCACGGGCCACGTAATCACGGGCCAGTTGCGCGGTGTACTCCAGCGAGCCGGAGGCTTCCACGGCTGCGCGGATGTTTTCGAGGTCTTCGATGCCGCCTTTCTGGATCGCCTTGCGCACCAGTGCAGCCTGCTCCGGGGTACCTTCGCGCATGGTGTAGATCAGCGGCAAGGTCGGCTTGCCTTCGGCCAGGTCGTCACCGACGTTCTTGCCCAGGGTCTCGGCATCGCCTTTGTAGTCCAGCAGGTCGTCGACCAGCTGGAAGGCCACGCCCAGGTGGTCGCCAAAGGTGCGCAGCGCTTCGCACTGTTCGGGCGTCGCACCGGCCAGGGCGGCCGCACTGTGGGTCGAGGCTTCGAAGAGCATCGCGGTCTTGCCGCGGATGACTTCCATGTAGGTTTCTTCGGTGGTGCTGGCGTCACGCACCTTCGACAGCTGCAACACTTCGCCTTCGGCGATGATGCGCGTGGCTTGCGAAAGGATCTTCATCACTGGCATGGAGCCCAGCTCGACCATCATTTCGAAGGAGCGCGAATACAGGAAGTCGCCCACCAGCACGCTCGGCGCATTGCCCCACATGGCATTGGCGGTCGAGCGGCCACGGCGCATGCCGGACATGTCGACCACGTCGTCATGCAGCAGGGTGGCGGTGTGCAGGAATTCGATGGTGGCGGCCAGCAGGCGCAGGTCGTCGCCTTCGCGGCCGAGGGCCTTGCCACACAGCAGCACCAATAATGGACGCAGGCGTTTACCGCCAGCCGAGGTAATGTAATCGCCGATTTTCGATACCAGCGGCACTCGGGAAGTCAGCTGCTTCTTGATGATGCCGTCGACGGCGCTAAAATCGTCCGCCACCGCGCGGTAGAAAGCTTGGGGTTGCATCAGCGACAGTTGCTCCAGAAGGGTTGCGCGGCATGCTAGGACCCACGCCTGCAGGTGTCAAGGCGCGATGGACGGCCTATTGCAAGGCGCTCGTGCCTTGCGTACAATCGCGCACCCTGAACTTCCTGGGCAGCACCTGCCTTACGCAATTGCAAGCGGGCCTCCAGCCCCATGCAGCCATGCCAGCCAATACCTCTTCTTATAAAGAGCTGGGTGAGCAGGATTATCGGAGAAATACCATGTCTTATGCAGTAATCGTTACTGGCGGCAAGCAGTACAAAGTCGCCCCAGGTGAATACCTGAAGATCGAAAAACTGGAAATCGCTACCGGCGAATCCGTTACCTTTGATCGCGTTCTGTTGGTTGCCAACGGTGACGACGTGAATATCGGCGCTCCAGTTGTTGCTGGCGCTACCGTTGTGGCTGAAGTGATCTCCCAAGGTCGTCACGATAAAGTCCGCATCATCAAGTTCCGTCGCCGTAAGCACCACATGAAGCGTATGGGCCACCGCCAGTGGTACACCGAGATCAAAATCACCGGTATTCAGGCTTAATTACAGCCTAATTCCTCACTAGGAGAATTGAACTCATGGCACACAAAAAAGCTGGTGGTAGTACCCGTAACGGTCGCGACTCAGAAGCCAAACGCCTTGGCGTGAAGATGTATGGCGGCCAGGCTATCAAAGCAGGCAACATCATCGTGCGTCAGCGCGGCACCCAATTCCACGCTGGCTACGGCGTTGGCATGGGTAAAGATCACACTCTCTTCGCTAAAGTCGAAGGCGTGATCAAGTTCGAAGTAAAAGGCGCCTTCGGTCGTCGTTACGTGAGCGTAGTCGCGGCTTAATTGCGCGATCGCTGGAAAAGCCCTGTCTCGCGACGGGGCTTTTTCGTTTGTGGGGTGAGTCTCTTGCAAAGCTGTTTGTATGGGCTGTTGGCGTACGATGTGGGTATCGTGGTTTGGGGTCGCTGCGCTCATTTTTGCAAGAGTCTTATGTCTTGATTGTTTTTCGGCTCGTCCGTATGGCGAGAGGCGTTTGTTATGAAGTTTGTTGATGAAGTATCGATTCGCGTAAAGGCTGGTGACGGCGGCAATGGCGCCATGAGTTTCCGTCGGGAAAAATTTATCGAGAACGGTGGCCCGAACGGCGGTGATGGCGGTGACGGCGGTTCCATCTACATGATGGCCGACGAAAACCTCAACACCCTGGTGGACTACCGTTACACCCGGCACTTCGATGCCGAGCGTGGCTCCAACGGCGGCAGCACCGACTGCACCGGCAAGAAGGGTGAGGACCTGATCCTGCGCGTTCCGGTCGGCACCACGGTGATCGACTCCGCGACTCAGGAAGTCATCGGCGACCTGACCAAGGCCGGTCAGAAACTGATGGTAGTGCAGGGCGGCTGGCACGGTCTGGGCAACACCCGTTTCAAATCCAGTACCAACCGTGCGCCGCGCCAGACCACGCCGGGCAAGCCGGGTGAGCAGCGCGACCTGAAACTGGAAATGAAAGTACTGGCGGACGTAGGTTTGCTGGGTTTGCCGAACGCCGGTAAAAGTACCTTTATCCGTTCGGTCTCGGCCGCCAAGCCGAAAGTTGCCGACTACCCGTTCACCACGCTGGTGCCGAACCTGGGTGTGGTCAGCGTCGATCGCTGGAAGAGCTTCGTCATTGCCGATATTCCGGGTTTGATCGAAGGTGCTTCCGAGGGTGCCGGCCTGGGTATTCGCTTCCTCAAGCACTTGGCGCGAACGCGTCTGCTGCTGCACCTCGTGGACATGGCGCCGCTGGATGATGCCAGCGCGCCGGATGCCGCTGAAGTGATCGTCAACGAGCTGATCAAGTTCAGTCCGTCCCTGGCGGAGCGTGATCGCTGGCTGGTCCTGAACAAGTGCGACCAGATCCTTGAAGAAGAGCACGATGCTCGCGTCAAGGAAATCGTTGATCGCCTGGAGTGGACGGGTCCGGTCTATGTGATCTCGGCCATCTCCAAGCTCGGTACCGAGCGTCTGTGCCACGACATCATGCGTTACATGGAAGATCGTGCCGATCGCCTGGCCAACGACCCGGCCTACAAGGAAGAGCTGGCGGATCTCGATCAGCGCATCGAAGACGAGGCTCGCGCGCAGCTGCAGGCGCTGGATGACAAGCGTGCCCTGCGTCGCAGCGGCGTGAAGTCGGTCCACGACATCGGTGACGATGATTGGGACGAAGAAGATGTGGATGACGAAGACGGTCCGGAAATCATTTACGTGCGTGACTGATTCGTTGCGATAAACTTAAGCGCCGCTCAATCGAGCGGCGTTTTAGTATCTGTAAATCGATCGTTGGTCACGAATAACGTCATGGGCAGTGCCAGGTCGCGCTGCCCTCAAGCTAAGGTTGAAGATGATGCGGAGCAAGGTGACAGGTGCGCAGCGTTGGGTCGTGAAGATCGGCAGCGCTTTGCTGACGGCGGACGGCAAGGGCCTGGATCGCGCGGCAATGGGTGTCTGGGTTGAACAGATGGTGGCCTTGCATGAGGCGGGTGTCGAGCTGGTGCTGGTGTCCTCCGGGGCGGTGGCGGCCGGCATGAGCCGTCTGGGCTGGACCTCTCGACCCAGTGCGATGCACGAGCTCCAGGCCGCTGCAGCAATCGGCCAGATGGGCTTGGTGCAGGCCTGGGAGTCGAGCTTTGCCGAGCATGGCCGGCACACTGCGCAGATTCTCCTGACCCACGATGACCTGTCCGACCGCAAGCGCTACCTGAACGCGCGCAGTACCTTGCGCGCGCTGGTTGAGCTCAAAGTCATCCCGGTGATCAACGAGAACGACACCGTGGTCACCGATGAAATCCGTTTCGGCGACAACGATACCCTGGCGGCGCTGGTGGCCAACCTGGTCGAGGCTGACCTGCTGGTGATCCTGACGGATCGCGATGGCATGTTCGACGCCGATCCGCGCAACAACCCTGATGCCCAGCTGATCTACGAAGCGCGCGCCGATGATCCGGCGCTCGACGCGGTGGCGGGCGGTACCGGCGGTGCGCTGGGGCGCGGCGGCATGCAGACCAAGTTGCGGGCGGCACGCCTGGCGGCGCGGTCCGGTGCCCATACGATCATCGTCGGTGGTCGTCTTGAGCGCGTGCTGGATCGCCTCAAGGCGGGCGAGCGCATCGGCACCTTGCTCTCGCCTGAGCGCGGCATGCTGGCGGCGCGCAAGCAATGGCTGGCCGGGCATCTGCAAACCCGTGGCACCCTCGTGCTGGATGCGGGTGCGGTGACGGCGTTGTCCCAGGGCAACAAGAGCCTGCTGCCGGTTGGAGTCAAGTTGGTCCAGGGCAGCTTCCGTCGCGGCGAAATGGTGGTGTGCGTCGCGCCCGACGGTCGTGAAATTGCCCGTGGGCTGGCCAACTACAGTGCGCTGGAGGCACAAAAAATCATCGGTCAGTCGTCTGAGGCGATTGTCGGTCTCCTGGGTTATATGGCGGAACCGGAACTGGTTCATCGCGATAACCTGATTCTGGTCTGAAGGAATACCTGATGCGCGTGGCAAAAGGATTGTTGGGATTGCTGCTGGCGATGCCGCTGTTGGCGTCGGCCGAGGAAATTGGCCAGGTGTCGACGGTGTTCAAGTTCGTCGGCCCGAACGATCGCATCGTGGTCGAGGCCTTTGATGATCCCAAGGTCGAGGGTGTGACGTGCTACCTGTCGCGGGCCAAGACCGGCGGCGTGAAGGGTGGGCTGGGGTTGGCCGAGGACCGCGCCGAGGCGTCCATCGCCTGTCGCCAGGTCGGGCCCATCAGCTTCAAGGGAGAGCTCAAGGACGGTGACGAGGTGTTCAAGGAGCGCACGTCCCTGGTGTTCAAGACCATGCAGGTGGTGCGGTTTCTCGACAAGAAGCGCAATACGCTGGTGTACCTGGTGTACAGCGATCGGTTGATCGAGGGTAGCCCGCAGAATGCGGTGACGGCGATTCCGATCTTGCCGTGGGCCAGCGCTCAATAATCAGGCGCAAATCCAAATGTGGGAGCGGGCTTGCTCGCGAAGGCGCAGTGTCAGTCAATATTGATGTCGACTGACACTGCTCCTTCGCGAGCAAGCCCGCTCCCCACAGTTTTTTTGCGCGCCCATCAAATCGCGGGCAATAAAAAACCGACCCTGAGGTCGGTTTTTTAATGAACGAGTCGCTTAGGCAGCAGCGGCAACGTTCAGGGCCTTTACGTGGCCATTCAGGCGGCTCTTATGACGAGCAGCCTTGTTCTTGTGGATGATGCCTTTATCGGCCATACGGTCGATAACTGGCACAGCCAGAACGTAAGCAGCTTGAGCTTTTTCAGCGTCTTTTGCGTCGATGGCCTTAACTACATTCTTGATGTAGGTACGAACCATGGAACGCAGGCTGGCGTTGTGGCTGCGACGCTTCTCAGCCTGTTTTGCACGTTTTTTGGCGGAAGGTGAGTTGGCCACCGTCGAGCTCCTCGAAAGACTTTTTAGGAAATAGCAAACAAAATAGGCCGCGAATCATGCCGATGAGTTGAGGTCTTGTCAAGGGCGGTTGAGACGTTCCGCTAAGTGGTAGGTACTACACCTCTGGATATTTCTTTCCAGCGTGCGACCTGTAAACTCGCGAGCTTTGGCTCTGTGCTGTTGCGGCGCGGAGTATCGCATAAGTAGGCGCGTAGTTCGCCTGCTGTTTATCGACAGGCACAAACTCTTTCAATGAATCTGCTCAAATCGTTGGCCGCCGTCAGCTCTATCACGATGCTTTCCCGGGTTTTGGGGTTTGTCCGTGACACCCTCATTGCGCGTGCATTCGGTGCAGGAATGGCGACCGACGCCTTCTTCATCGCCTTTAAGCTGCCCAATCTGTTGCGGCGGATTTTTGCCGAAGGAGCGTTTTCCCAGGCATTCGTACCGATTCTTGCCGAATACAAGAGTCAGAAGGGCGATGAGGCGACTCGAACCTTCATTGCCTATGTCTCAGGCCTGCTGACGCTGGTACTGGCGCTCGTCACGGCGTTGGGCATGCTTGCCGCCCCGTGGGTGATCTGGGTGACTGCGCCGGGATTCGTCGATACGCCGGAGAAGTTCGAGCTGACCACGAGTCTGCTGAGAGTGACCTTTCCTTACATCCTGCTGATTTCCCTGTCTTCATTGGCCGGCGCGATCCTCAATACCTGGAACCGTTTTTCGGTGCCGGCCTTTGTGCCGACCCTGCTTAACGTCAGCATGATCATCTTTGCGCTGTTCCTGACGCCGTACTTCGATCCCCCGGTGATGGCGCTGGGCTGGGCCGTACTGGCGGGCGGCCTGGCGCAGTTGCTCTACCAGCTGCCGCACCTGAAAAAGATCGGCATGCTGGTCCTGCCACGCCTGAGTCTGCGCGACAGCGGCGTCTGGCGGGTGATGAAGCAGATGTTGCCGGCGATTCTCGGGGTGTCTGTCAGTCAGATTTCGCTGATCATCAACACCATCTTTGCCTCGTTCCTGGTGGCCGGCTCGGTGTCCTGGATGTACTACGCCGACCGCCTGATGGAGTTGCCGTCCGGTGTGTTGGGCGTGGCGTTGGGCACGATTTTGCTGCCGACCCTGGCCAAGACCTACGCCAGCAAGGATCGCCAGGAATACTCGCGAATCCTCGATTGGGGCCTGCGCCTGTGTTTCGTGCTGGTACTGCCTTGCGCCCTGGCGTTGGGAATCCTGGCCGAGCCGCTGACGGTTTCACTGTTCCAGTACGGTCAATTCGATGCCCATGACGCGGCCATGACCCAGCGCGCACTGATCGCCTATTCGGTCGGTTTGCTCGGGATTATCGTGATCAAAGTGCTGGCGCCGGGCTTTTATGCGCAACAAAACATTCGCACGCCGGTAAAAATCGCGATTTTCACCCTGGTGGTCACGCAATTGTTCAACCTGCTGTTGATCGGCCCGTTGGCCCACGCGGGTCTCGCGCTCGCCATCAGTGCCGGTGCCTGCCTCAATGCCGGGCTGCTGTTCTATCAACTGCGCAAGCAGCAGATGTACCAACCGCAACCGGGCTGGGCGAAGTTTGGCGCCAAGCTGGTGGTCGCGGTCACGGTGATGTCCGCGGTATTGCTGGCTGGCATGCACTTCATGCCCGCTTGGGGCGATGGCCAGATGCTTGAGCGTTTCCTGCGCCTGGGCGCTTTGGTGATTGCCGGTGTGGTGGCGTATTTCGGCATGTTAGTGTTGATGGGCTTTCGGTTGCGCGACTTCAACCGCAAGACGCTTGGCTGAGGCCAGGGTCTTGATAAGCACGGGCGAGCCGGCGTTTTTGTCGGCTCGATTACTTTGGGATACGGTGTTGCCTGTCGTCGGCCGCCGGGTGTGGTTATAATCGACCACTTTATGAGCAAGAAGCGCGTTATGCAGCTGGTTCGAGGCCTCCACAATCTGCGCCCCCAGCATCGGGGCTGTGTCGCCACTATTGGCAACTTTGACGGTGTACACCGTGGCCACCAGGCTATCCTGGCGCGGCTGCGCGAGCGTGCGCTGGAGTTGGGCGTGCCCAGCTGCGTGGTGATTTTCGAGCCGCAGCCACGGGAATTCTTTGCCCCGGACACGGCGCCGGCCCGTCTGGCCCGGTTGCGCGACAAGCTGCAGCTGCTGGCCGCCGAAGGGGTCGACCGGGTCCTGTGCCTGGCCTTCAACCAGCGCCTGAGCAAGCTCAGCGCCAGTGAATTCGTCGATACCATCCTGGTGGATGGGCTCGGCGTTCAGCACCTTGAAGTCGGCGACGACTTCCGTTTCGGCTGTGACCGGGTAGGGGATTTCGATTTCCTGCAACAGGCCGGCGTCATGCAGGGCTTTACCGTGGAAGCGGCGCAGACCGTCGAGCTCGATGGCATTCGCGTCAGCAGCACCCAGGTGCGTAATGCCCTGGCCGCCGCTGACTTTGCCCTCGCCGAGCGGTTGCTGGGGCGCCCGTACCGGATCGCCGGTCGCGTGCTGCACGGCCAGAAGCTGGCGCGTCAACTGGGTACGCCGACCGCCAACATTCAACTCAAGCGTCGTCGCGTGCCGCTGACCGGGGTTTACCTGGTTAACGTCGACATCGACGGCAAGACCTGGCCAGGCGTCGCCAACATCGGCGTTCGCCCCACGGTCCAGGGAGATGGCAAAGCCCACCTCGAAGTCCATCTTTTAGATTTTGCCGGCGATCTGTATGACCGGCGTTTGACGGTGGTTTTCCACCACAAGCTGCGTGAAGAGCAGCGTTTCGCCTCTCTGGAGGCGCTTAAGACGGCGATCAATGCGGATGTCGCCGCCGCCCGTGCCCTGTCGCACCTAGCGCCAATCGCTAATGAAGAGCCTTAAATGACCGACTATAAAGCCACGCTAAACCTTCCGGACACCGCCTTCCCAATGAAGGCCGGCCTGCCTCAGCGCGAACCGCAGATTCTGCAGCGCTGGGACAGCATTGGCCTGTACGGAAAGTTGCGCGAAATTGGCAAGGATCGTCCGAAGTTCGTCCTGCACGACGGTCCTCCGTACGCCAACGGCACGATTCACATCGGTCACGCACTGAACAAGATTCTCAAGGACATGATCATCCGTTCGAAGACCCTGTCGGGCTTCGACGCGCCTTATGTTCCGGGCTGGGACTGCCATGGCCTGCCGATCGAGCACAAGGTCGAAGTGACCCACGGCAAGAACCTGGGCGCGGACAAGACCCGCGAACTGTGCCGTGCCTACGCCACCGAGCAGATCGAAGGGCAGAAGTCCGAATTCATCCGTCTGGGCGTGCTGGGCGACTTCGCCAACCCGTACAAGACCATGGACTTCAAGAACGAAGCCGGTGAAATCCGTG
Organism: Pseudomonas sp. YuFO20; assembly: GCF_035064975.1. Classification (NCBI taxonomy): domain Bacteria; kingdom Pseudomonadati; phylum Pseudomonadota; class Gammaproteobacteria; order Pseudomonadales; family Pseudomonadaceae; genus Pseudomonas; species Pseudomonas sp. YuFO20. The sequence continues at coordinate 70,208 of NZ_JAXDEO010000023.1, read as the reverse complement.
CCCTGGCCGAAATCGTCAAGGGCGGGTTCGTGTTCAAGGGCCTGAAGCCGGTGAACTGGTGCTTCGACTGCGGTTCGGCCCTGGCCGAAGCGGAAGTCGAGTACGAGAACAAGAAGTCCTCGACCATCGACGTGGCTTTCCCGATTGCCGATGAAGCCAAGCTGGCTGCCGCCTTCGGTCTGCCATCGTTGGCCAAGCCTGCTTCGATCGTGATCTGGACCACCACCCCGTGGACCATCCCGGCCAACCAGGCGCTTAACGTCCACCCGGAATTCAACTACGCCCTGGTCGACATCGGCGACAAGCTGCTGGTGCTGGCTGAAGAGCTGGTCGAATCGTGCCTGACCCGTTACGGCGTTGAAGGCACCGTGCTGGCCACCGCAGCAGGTTCCGCACTGGAACTGATCAACTTCCGTCACCCGTTCTACGACCGCCTGTCGCCGGTGTACCTGGCTGACTACGTGGAACTGGGCGCCGGCACCGGCGTGGTTCACTCCGCCCCGGCCTACGGCGTGGACGACTTCGTGACCTGCAAGAAATACGGCATGGTCAACGATGACATCCTCAATCCGGTGCAGAGCAACGGCGTGTACGTGCCGTCGCTGGAATTCTTCGGCGGCCAGTTCATCTGGAAGGCCAACCCGGCCATCGTCGACAAGCTGACCGAAGTCGGTGCGCTGATGCACACCACCGTCATCGAACACAGCTACATGCACTGCTGGCGCCACAAGACCCCGCTGATCTACCGCGCCACCGCGCAGTGGTTCATCGGCATGGACAAGCAGCCGACCACGGGCGACACCCTGCGTGTGCGCTCGCTCAAAGCCATCGAAGACACCAAGTTCGTTCCGGCCTGGGGCCAGGCGCGCCTGCACTCGATGATCGCCAACCGTCCGGACTGGTGCATCTCCCGCCAGCGCAACTGGGGCGTGCCGATCCCGTTCTTCCTGAACAAGGAAAGCGGCGAGCTGCACCCACGCACCGTTGAACTGATGGAAGAAGTTGCCAAGCGCGTCGAAGTCGAAGGCATCGAAGCCTGGTTCAAGCTGGACGCGGCCGAACTGCTGGGCGCTGAAGCGCCACAGTACGACAAGATCAGCGACACTTTGGACGTCTGGTTCGACTCGGGCACCACGCATTGGCACGTCCTGCGCGGTTCGCACCCGATGGGCCACGAAAGCGGACCACGCGCCGACCTGTACCTGGAAGGTTCCGACCAGCACCGCGGCTGGTTCCACTCGTCGCTGCTGACCGGTTGCGCCATCGACAACCACGCGCCGTACCGCGAGCTACTGACCCACGGTTTCACCGTCGACGAGTCCGGCCGCAAGATGTCCAAGTCGTTGGGCAACGTCATTGCACCGCAGAAGGTCAACGACACCCTGGGCGCCGACATCATGCGCCTGTGGGTTGCTTCGACCGACTACTCGGGCGAAATGGCGGTGTCCGAGCAGATTCTGCAACGCAGTGCGGACGCCTACCGGCGTATCCGTAACACCGCGCGTTTCCTGCTCTCGAACCTGACCGGCTTCAACCCGGCCACCGACCTGCTGCCGGCCGAAGAAATGCTCGCGCTGGACCGTTGGGCCGTGGACCGCACCCTGCTGCTGCAACGCGAGCTGCAAGAACACTACGGCGAATACCGCTTCTGGAACGTCTACTCGAAGATCCACAACTTCTGCGTGCAGGAGCTGGGCGGTTTCTACCTCGACATCATCAAGGACCGCCAGTACACCACCGGCGCCGACAGCAAGGCCCGTCGTTCGTGCCAGACCGCGCTGTTCCACATCTCTGAAGCGCTGGTGCGCTGGATCGCGCCGATCCTGGCGTTCACCGCCGACGAGCTGTGGCAGTACCTGCCGGGCGAGCGCAACGAGTCCGTGATGCTGAACACCTGGTACGAAGGCCTGAGCGAGCTGCCGGAAGGCTTCGAGCTGGGTCGCGCCTACTGGGACCGCATCATGGAAGTGAAGGTAGCGGTCAACAAGGAAATGGAAATCCAGCGCGCGGCCAAGGCCGTCGGTGGCAACCTGCAGGCCGAAGTGACACTGTTCGCCGAAGACGCGCTGAGCGCCGACCTGGCCAAGCTGAGCAACGAACTGCGCTTTGTGCTGATCACCTCCACCGCCAGCGTTGCGCCGTTTGTTAAGGCGCCAGAAGATGCGGTAGTCACTGAAGTCAGCGGCCTGAAGCTGAAAATCGTCAAGTCGGCCTTCGCCAAGTGCGCCCGTTGCTGGCACTGCCGTGAAGACGTCGGTGTGAATCCGGAGCACCCGGAAATCTGCGGTCGTTGCGTCGACAACATCAGCGGCGCGGGCGAGGTTCGTCACTATGCCTAATGCAGCCGGGCCTAACGCCGTTGGTCGCTTCGGGCGACTGAGCTGGCTCTGGTTGAGCTTGCTGGTTCTGGTCATCGACCAGGCCAGCAAATTCTACTTCGAGGGCAAGCTCGAGATGTTCCAGCAGATCGTGGTGATCCCCGATCTGTTCAGCTGGACCCTGGCCTACAACACCGGCGCGGCCTTCAGCTTCCTGGCCGACAGCTCCGGCTGGCAACGCTGGCTGTTTGCCCTGATCGCCATAGTGGTCAGTGCGGTGCTGGTGGTGTGGCTCAAGCGTCTGGGGCGCAACGAGACCTGGCTGGCCGTTGCGCTGGCGCTGGTGCTCGGTGGCGCGCTGGGCAACCTGTATGACCGCATTGCCCTGGGCCATGTGATCGATTTCATCCTGGTGCATTGGCAGAACCGCTGGCATTTCCCGGCGTTCAACTTTGCCGACAGTGCAATCACTGTGGGCGCTGTCATGCTGGCACTGGATATGTTCAAAAGTAAAAAGACCGGAGAAGCCGTTCATGACTGAACAGGTATTGGCTGAGCAACGCATCGGCCAGAACACGGAAGTCACCTTGCATTTCGCATTGCGCCTGGAGAACGGCGACACGGTGGACAGCACCTTCGACAAGGCCCCGGCGACCTTCAAGGTCGGTGATGGCAACCTGCTCCCAGGTTTCGAAGCGGCGCTGTTCGGTTTCAAGGCGGGCGACAAGCGTACCCTGAGCATCGAGCCGGAAAACGCCTTCGGCCAGCCTAACCCGCAAAACGTGCAGATCATCCCGCGTTCGCAGTTCCAGGACATGGAGCTGTCACCCGGTTTGCTGGTGATCTTCAACGATGCGGCCAATACTGAATTGCCGGGTGTGGTGAAAGAGTTCGATGACGCGCAAGTGACCATCGACTTCAACCATCCGCTGGCAGGCAAGACGCTGACCTTTGACGTGGAAATCATCACCGTCAAAGCGCTGTAACTGCTTTCTGTAGGAGCGAGCTTGCTCGCGATGAACTCATTGGCACCGCGTCAACATAGAATGTGCGCGGTGTACCTGAGTTTTTCGCGAGCAAGCTCGCTCCTACAGTGGTTTTTCATTGTTTTCGCGCGCAAGACACGAGGCACAGCATGCAAATCAAACTCGCCAACCCCCGTGGCTTCTGCGCCGGTGTGGACCGGGCGATCGAAATCGTCAACCGCGCCCTGGAAGTCTTCGGGCCGCCGATCTATGTGCGCCACGAAGTGGTCCACAACAAATTCGTCGTCGAAGACCTGCGTAACCGCGGGGCAATCTTCGTCGAGGAACTGGATCAGGTGCCGGACGACGTGATCGTGATCTTCAGTGCCCACGGCGTGTCCCAGGCCGTGCGTACCGAAGCCGCCGGCCGTGGCCTGAAAGTGTTCGACGCCACCTGTCCGCTGGTGACCAAGGTGCACATCGAAGTCGCCCGTTACAGCCGCGACGGTCGTGAATGCATCCTCATTGGCCACGCTGGTCACCCGGAAGTCGAAGGCACCATGGGCCAGTACGATGGCAGCAACGGTGGTGCGATCTATCTGGTCGAAGACGAAAAGGATGTCGCCGAACTGCAGGTGCACAACCCGGAAAAACTGGCGTTCGTCACCCAGACGACCTTGTCCATGGACGATACCAGTCGCGTCATTGACGCATTGCGTACGCGTTTCCCGGCCATTGGCGGCCCGCGCAAGGACGACATCTGCTACGCCACGCAAAACCGCCAGGACGCGGTCAAGCAACTGGCCGACGAATGCGATGTGGTGCTGGTGGTCGGCAGTCCGAACAGCTCCAACTCCAATCGCCTGCGTGAACTGGCAGAACGCATGTCTACCCCGGCCTACCTGATCGATGGTGCCGAAGACCTGGAAAAAAGCTGGTTCGACGGTGTCGAGCGCATCGGCATCACCGCCGGCGCTTCCGCTCCGGAAGTCCTGGTGCGGGGCGTGATCCAGCAATTGCAGGCCTGGGGCGCAACCGGTGCCGATGAGTTGGCAGGTCGTGAAGAGAACATCACGTTCTCCATGCCCAAGGAGCTGCGGGTCCGTTCGCTGCTTTGAGCCTTCACCCCGGGCATAACGCCTGCGCGGCCTGCTCGTTGCGCAGGCTGATGCGACCGTTCGAGGCCAGTACCACCTGGTGCTGGCTCTGCGCTTCGCGTGCCGCGCACACGTGCAATGTCCCCGCTTGAAATCCCCCGGCTACCGGCCCACCCAGTGGACCGAAGCGTATGGCTGTCTTGATATACCGATTACCCATGATCGCCACGCCCATGCCGCTGCGGCGCTCGACCAGCAGCGGATTGTCGGGGTCCTCATGGCCCTTGCCGCTGACATCCAGAATGATCCGCCAGCCCTGGCTCCAGTCGTCGTCGATGCCGTGAATGACCACGACCTGGCCACGGGCTATCGCTTCGCTTCTTGCACTGCGCAAACCGCTGACGAGTGACTTGGCTGCCTCCTCGCGATGGTTCGATTCTTTAAGCCCTGCAAAGGCCGGACTGACCAGGAGCAGAACAATCCCGGCAATCGCGAGTCCCATAAGCAATTCGATCAGACTGAAACCTTGCTCACGCATGAAATCTCCCTCCCTGGAATATGCTGCCTCGCGCGATCCCTGCGCCAGTAGAAGCAGGTATAGCCGACGGCAACGAAGGGCAACGGTGGATCATCGTTCAAAAGGTTTCACGCTGATCGAGTTGCTGGTGGCGTTGGCGATCTTCCTGGTCCTGATCACCCTGGCGGTCCCGGCGTTCATCCGTTCGACACAAGGCACCAGGGCCGACACCGAGATGGGGGATCTGCGACGTGCCCTGAACTACGCCCGACTGGAAGCCATCGACCGAGGCGTGCCCATTCGGCTGCGACCCACGGCGGGAGGGAGCGGGTGGAGCGGGGAATTGTCGGTCTATGACAGCACGGGCACCCCGGCCAATGTGTTGCGGGTTGTTCCACCGATGAGCAGCGGGGCGACTCTGGCGCTACCCTCGGATGTCACGGCGATCGATTTCAATAATCTGGGCGGGCTGTCATCACCCTCCATGCCACTGGTGATCAGCTATGTGCTCGGAACACAAAGCAGGACGCTGAATGTGTGTTTGAACGGACGAATTCTATTGGGTGGAAGTTGCGGATGAGGCCATGGAGCAAGCGTGCCCAGGAGGGCATGACGCTGATCGAAGTGCTGGTGGCGTTGCTGATCCTGGGCGTGGGGCTGTTGGGCGCGGCCGCCTTTCAATTGAATGCCTTGAAGTACACCGACAGTGCGCGCATGACCAGTCAGGCCAGCTTCATCGCCTACGACATGATGGACCGCATTCGCGCCAATGCAGCCGCCGACTACACCGTTACACCGCCAACCTCGGGCAATCCGAACGACGCCCGGGACCAGGACCTCTACGATTTCACCCGTAACATTGCCGGTTTTGGTGGCGAAACGGCGACCGGCAGCATCTCCCTGAGCCAGCGGGTGTACACCATCACCATCACCTGGGACGACTCGCGGGCCGCCAACGCTGCCGACTCACGGCGCAGTTTCGTCCTCACCAGCCGCGCGACTGTCGACCCGGTGGCGAGGCCATGAGCCGCTGCAGTCGCGGCTTCGGCCAGGTCGAGTTGCTGATCGCCCTGGCCTTGAGCCTGGTCGTGGTGCTGGGCGTGGTGCAGGTATTCATCGCCGCGAAAAACACTTACATCAGCCAGAACTCCGCGGCGGCCATGCAGGAGGACGCGCGTTTCGTGCTGAGCAAAATGATCCAGGAAATCCGCATGGTCGGCATGTTCGGCTGCCTGGGGTCTATCACCGATGCCAGCAAAGCGCGTGACTTCAATGCCAGCCATCTAACGCCTATCAGCTGGGACAACGCCGGTCGCAAGTTGACCCTGGTCACGGCGGACATCGGCAGCAATGGCGGGACGCCGGCCTGGACGGTGGTATCCGATTGTCGCACCAGCGCGACGGCGTATTCCGACTCGCAAGCACCTGCTGCGGGACAACTGGCATTTCCCATCCGCCGATTGATCTACAGCTTGAAGAACGGTGAGCTGAAGATGGGCGTCGGCAGGGATAAGCCGCTCGAGCAAGTGCTGGTGGATAACGTCAGTGCCTTCGACGTCAGCTTCGGCCTGGCCAGTTCGGCTTCCGATCTGGCGGTGTCCAGTTACAGCAGCAACCCGTCGGACCCGGCACGCATCCGCAGCGTACGCCTGAGCCTGACCCTCACCGACCCGAACAATCGGGTGGGCGACCAGACCTTCAACGTGGTTGCCGCCTTGCGCAACCGCTTGCCATGAGGCGCGGGCCGATGAGCGTTGCCCCTGGTGCCCAGCGCGGCATGGCGCTGCTGGTCAGCCTGGTGTTCCTGTTGCTGCTGACGCTGATCGGTATTTCATCGATGCAAAACGCCACCCTGCAGGAAAAAATGGCCGGCAGCCTGGGCTTGCGCAATCAGTCGTTCCAGCTGGCCGAAGCGGTATTGCGCGTGGGTGAAAGCGCGGTGCAGCTCGATAGTTACTCGTTGCCCGTGTGCAGCGGCACTGCCCGGTGCGCCCCGCCTGCCGAGTCGGCGAGCCTCACCGCGGCCGGGTTCAATTCCACCTCGGGTGTGACCTGGATCGCGTCCGGCAACGGCTTCTATGGCGTGCAGAACATCGGCACCACCAAGGCGGCGGTGAACGTGCCGAGTAACACCTCGGCGACCCTGTACCGGGTCACCGCCGTGGGCATTGCGGGCAGTTCACGCAGTGTGGTGGAGAGCATTTATGCGAAATATTGAAAGTCGCTCACAGCGCTGGCGGTGGTTGAGTGGGGCCATGTGTGCCTTGTTGCTGGCCGCTCCGGCCTATGCCTTCACGCCTGCGGATTCGCCCTTGTTGTGCAGCAAGGCCGGCTCCGGCGGCAGTGGTGTCGCCAGCGGCACCCGCTATTTCCAGACCAGCTACGACCCCAGGGACTGGCGTGGCACGATCAAGGCCTATGGCTTCACCGCCAGTGGCACGGTCGATACCTCTTCGGTGCTGTGGTCCACCGATACGGCCATCGTGGCGGGCGCCACGGGACCGGCCTATCAATCGTGGAACAGTCAGACCCACAGCGCCGTGACATTGGCCTTTGCCAATTTGTCTGCGGCTCAGCAAGGCGTGCTCAGCCAGGGCTTGCCTGGCGGTATTACGGGCAGCGATCTGCTGGAGTGGAGCAAGGGCGCGAACAAGGCCGGCCTGAAAGTGCGCAGTGTATTGCTCGGCGATATCGTCAACTCGCCGCTGGTCCTGGCGGCGCCTTCGGATAAAACCGCAGCTGATTTGTCGGGGGATACCTCCTACAGCACCTATCTGGCGACCAAGGCGGCCAACATGCATGCCAGCCTGGTGGTCAACGCCAACGACGGTTTTGTCAGCGTCATCAACACCGCCAACGGTGCCCGGCGCTACGCCTACATGCCCGCCAGTGTGCTGCCGTCCTTGCATTACATCGCCGATCCCACCTACATCAACGGCGTTGGCCACAGGTTTCTGGTGGATGGGCAGGTGGGCGTGTTTGATGCCCAGTTGAACAGCGCCTGGAAGACCCTCGCCCTGGGCGGAACGGGCGAGGGCGGGCGAACCTTCTATGCGCTGCAACTGTTCGACGCATCGGCGGGGAATGTGACCAAGGCCCTGTGGGAAATCAGCGCGCCGGACACTGCCAATGCGGCGAACGCTTTTAATGACCTGGGTTATGCCTACGCTCGTCCGGAGGTGGCACGCTTGGCGGATGGGCGCTGGGCGGCGTTCATTGCCAATGGCTATGGCAGTTACTCCGGGGTGGCGGCGTTGTACGTGGTGGATATTCGCGACGGCAGCCTGATCAGGAAAATCGTGATCGACAGCAGCGAGACCACTAACGGCTTGTCTTCGGTGAAACTCAGGGTGAACTCGCAGAATGTGGTACAGGCTGCCTATGGCGGAGACCTCAAGGGGCGGCTCTGGAAGTTCGACCTCAGTGGCGCCACCCCGAACGCCTGGGGCCTCGCATTTGCCGGCAAACCTTTGTTCACCACCGCCGGTGGTGCTACCCAGCCCATCACCGCGCAGCCATTACTGGCGGACAGCGCCCAGGGTGGAACAATGGTGTTTTTCGGCACCGGCAAATTCAACGAGACAGCGGACAGGATCAACAAAGACCTGCAGGCGTTCTACGCGGTGTGGGACGCGCAGGGTGGCTCGGGGCAGATCACTACCTCCAGCCTGCAGGCCCAGGCAGTGACCGGGGTGTCGGCGCAGTCCATCACCACCAGCCAGCACGAGGTAACCTACCCGACGCAAAAGGGCTGGTATTTGCCGCTGGTGTATAACAGCGCGCTGACCGGTGAGCGGGTGATCAACCAGGCCAGCCTGGTGCTCGGTCGGATCGTCTTTACCACGGCCAGCGTGGATACCACCGACCCTTGCGCCAGCTTTGGCAGCGGCAAACTGGTCGAACTCGATGCGTTCAGCGGTAAGATGCTCAATTACGCGGTGCTCGACACCAACGGCGACGCCGTGGTCGACAGCACCGACACGCTGTCCAGCGGCGTGGTCTTTACCGGCGGGATGCCGACCCTGAACGCCATCGTCAATGGCGGGGCTCGCAAGATCGTGAACGATTCCAGTGGCGGTATCTCCACGCTGGTGGAAAAATCCGGTGGCGGCAGCCGTCGCATCATGTGGCGACAAATACAGTAAGTGAGAATTGAGGCATGCGCAGTTCCAACCGCGGTTTTACCCTGATCGAAATCATGATCGTGATTGCGATCATCGGGATCGTCATCACCATTGGCTATCCGAGCCTCACCGAGTACGTGAACAAGGGGCGTCGCACCGAAGTCGCCGGCCTGCTCTCGGAACAGGCGCAGATCCTCGAGCGCTACTATTCGAAAAATAACGTCTACACCAATGCCACCGATCTTAGCGCCGGCAACGATTACTACAGCATCACACCGACCCTGACGGACCAGACGTTCCTGCTGACGGCAACCCGCAAGAGCGATGCCGCCATGGCCGCTGACAAGTGTGGTGACTTCACGCTCACCAACACCGGTGTCAGAAGCATGGTCAATGCGGCGGACGGCCTGACCACCAAGGATTGCTGGGGTCGCTGAGTTCCTTTTCGGGCGCCCTTTGCGCCTCTGTCTATTGAACGGTTGGATCAGAACATGACCAGGCAACAGCAAGTGGTGATCGTCGGTGGTGGGGTAATCGGGCTGCTGACGGCATTCAATCTCGCGTCCCAGGTGCAGAGTGTGGTGCTGCTGGACCGCTCGAATGTCGGCCAGGAATCGTCCTGGGCCGGCGGTGGCATCGTTTCGCCGCTCTATCCATGGCGCTACAGCCCGGCGGTGACCGCGCTGGCGCATTGGTCCCAGGATTTTTATCCACAGCTGGGCGAGCGCTTGTTTGCGGCCACCGGCATTGATCCCGAGGTGCATACCACAGGCCTGTACTGGCTGGACCTGGACGATGAGGCCGAGGCGCTGGCCTGGGCCGCGCGCGAGGGCCGGCCGCTGCAGGCTGTGGATATCTCGGCGGCCCACGATGCGGTGCCGGTGCTGGGCGGTGGTTTTTCCCGGGCGATCTACATGGCCGACGTGGCCAACGTGCGCAATCCACGGCTGGTGAAGTCGCTCAAGGCGGCCTTGCAGGCGCTGCCGAACGTGACGATCCATGAGCAGTGCGAAGTCAGCGGGTTTATTCGGCAAGACGAAGAAATAGTCGGTGTGCAGACCTCCACCGGCGCGATCCATGGCGACCAAGTGGTCCTCACCGCTGGTGCCTGGAGCGGCGATCTGCTCAAGAGCCTGGGCCTTGAATTGCCGGTCGAACCGGTGAAAGGGCAGATGATCCTCTACAAGTGCGAGGCGGACTTCCTGCCAAGCATGGTGCTGGCCAAGGGGCGCTATGCGATTCCGCGCCGCGATGGTCACATCCTGATTGGCAGTACCCTGGAGCATGAAGGCTACGACAAGACGCCGACCGAATCGGCACTCGAAAGCCTCAAGGCCTCGGCTATCGAATTGATTCCGGCGTTGGCCGATGCCGAGGTGGTGGGGCATTGGGCCGGGTTGCGGCCAGGCTCGCCGGAGGGCATTCCCTATATTGGCCAGGTGCCGGGTTTTGAGGGGCTTTGGCTCAATTGCGGGCATTACCGCAACGGGTTGGTGTTGGCGCCGGCGTCGTGTCAGTTGTTTGCCGATGTGATGCTGGGCAGGGCACCGATCATCGATCCTGCGCCGTATGCGCCAGCCGGGCGGATTTGATTCGAGATCTTTGGCGTCTGTCAGATTGCCTTCGCGAGCAAGCCCGCTCCCACATTTGACCGTGGTTCTCCTGAATAAGCACGGTCGAATGTGGGAGCGGGCTTGCTCGCGAAGGGGCCCCTCAATCCAGACCCAATTTCTTCAGCCTGTAGCGCATCGATCGAAACGACAGATTCAACCGCTGAGCCGCCGCCGTGCGGTTCCAGCGGGTCTCTTCCAGCGCCTGCAAAAGCAACTGGCGCTCAACGTTTTCCAGGTACGCTTCCAGGTTATCGATCTGCGTAAGGTCCGGCACACCCGCTTCGGCGGCACAGTTGCCTTCGGCCAGGCGCAGGTCGCTGGGCTCGATCTGCTGGTTGTCGCATAACGTGTGAGCCCGTTCGAGCATGTTCTCAAGTTCGCGCACATTGCCCGGGAAACGGTAGCTTTTCAGGACCTCGAGAGCATTCGGGTGGAGTGTTGCCGCGGGCTGCCCGGTGTCTGCAGCCAGGCGCTTGAGCACATGGCTGGCCAGGGGCTCGATGTCGTCACGGCGTTCGCGCAACGGCGGAACCCGCAGCTCGATCACGTTCAGGCGGTAGTACAGGTCCTGGCGAAAACGTTCGGCAGCGACTTCGGCGCCAAGGTCTTTGTGGGTGGCGCAAAGGATGCGCACATCGACCACCACTTCCTGTTGCCCACCGACGCTGCGTACTGCTTTCTCCTGGATGGCCCGCAACAGTTTGACTTGCATCGGCAGAGGCAGGTCTGCCACTTCGTCGAGAAACAGGGTGCCGCCGTGGGCCGCCTGGAACAGTCCCGGTTTATCTTCGATGGCGCCGCTGAAGCTGCCTTTTCGATGGCCGAAAAACTCGCTCTCCATCAGCTCGGTCGGAATCGCACCGCAATTGACCGGGACAAAGGGTTGGCTGGCCCGAGGTCCTCGCTCATGAATCAGGCGGGCGACCCGTTCCTTGCCGCTGCCGGACTCGCCACTGATGTACACCGGTGCCTGGCTACGGGCCAGTTTGTCGATCTGTTTGCGCAGATCGCGCATGGGCGGTGAGTCGCCCAGCAAACGACGATCGATGGCGGAGCCAGGGGCGGGCAGCAGCAAGGCACTGGTCACCAGTTCCCGAAGGCGGGTCAGGTCCACCGGTTTGGTCAGGAAATCGAACGCACCGGCCTTCAGCGCATTGATCGCCGTGTCGAGGCTGCCATAGGCCGTGATCATGGCCACCGGGACCTGTGGGTAGCGTTGCTGGATGTGTTGCACCAGCTCCAGGCCGCTGCCGTCGGGCAAGCGCATGTCGGTCAGGCACAGGTCGAACGCCTCGCGCTGGAGCAGGATCAGGGCCTCGCCAGCGTTGCGTGCGCTGTAGGTATCGAGCTTCATCCGGCCCAGGGTGATTTCCAGGAGTTCGCGGATGTCCGGCTCGTCGTCGACGATCAGGACTTTTTGCCGTGGGCTCTTGTTCAACCTTGTTTGCGTCCGTGGGAAAAGGTGATGCGAAAGCAGCCGCCCTGGCGTGATTTGAAGTCCAGGCGAGCCTGGTTGCTTTCGCACAGCTCACGGGACAGATAAAGGCCCAGGCCAGTGCCCTGGTGGCTGGTGGTGAAGAAAGGCTCGAACAATTGCGCTTGATGGTCCGGGGCCACCCCGGGTCCGTCGTCGAGGATTTCGAGGATCGGCAGCTGACTCTCAGGGTCGATGAACAACTCAAGCCAGACCTGCGCCTGGTCGTGGTTCAGGGCGCTATGGCGCCATGCATTGCGGATCAGGTTGTCGAGAATCTGCTCCAGCTGGTTCGGGTCCATCAAGGTACTGAAGTCACCGCAAGCCATGCGTAGATGGATCTTCTGGCGCTCGGTCGCCTGCTCGCGGGTTTGTGTCACGAACTGCTCCAGCCACGGCTTCAGGTCGAGTCGTTGCGCCACGGTTTGCTGGCGACGGGACAGTTGCAGGACGTTTTCGATTACCCGATTCATTCGCTGAGAGTGGTCTTGAATAATCTGCGTCAGACGTCGATCCGCGGCATTCAGTTCCTCCGATTCGTGCAATAGCTGCGCGGCGTGACTGATGGCGCCTAACGGATTGCGGATTTCATGGGCGACACCGGCGGTCAGGCGGCCGAGGGCGGCGAGTTTCAGTTGTTGAGCCTGCTGGGTGACCTGGGCGAGGTCTTCGAGAAAGACCAGGATCTGCTGATGCGGGCCAGGAGCCAGGGCAATGAAGCTCGGCTGCAGTTCAAGGCCGCTGCCGGGGATTTTCAGGCTATGCGGGCGCATCGTCGGGTTGTTGATCCACAGTTGCAGACGTTCGACCAGGGCGGGGGCCTGTTCGTCGATCCGCCGGCCTTCGAGGCGCTCGCAGCCCAGCAGGGCCAACGCACTGTGATTGGCCAGTTGCACGCGCCATTGGTCGTCAAACACCAGAATGCCAGTACGCATGCGTTGCAGGATCAGGGCATTGAGGGCTTCCAGGCCGATGACTTCGCTGGTTTTCTGTTCTGCCAGGGTTTCGCTGACTTCCAGTCGTCGGACCAGGCCTTGCACCAGCAGTGCCGCGGCAAAACACAGGGCGCCGAGCGTGCCGATCTGCAAGTAATCGTTGGGGCTGGCGGGATGGCTGAGATTCAGCAGGAAACTCGAACCCAGGATGCCAAGTGCGCTGATGGCGGCGATCAGCAAGCCGATGCGTCCTCGCAACAAGGTATTGCTGATGGCCACCGAGACGATCAACAAGTTGCCGATGGCGCTGGCCACACCGCCACCGGCGTAGAACAACACGCAAAGCAGCAGGACATCGACCAGCGCCAGGCTGAGCAGTTGTGTCGGACGGCGGGTGTTTGCGAAGAAGACCACCAGCAGGATGTTCAGCACCAGGTACAACCCGCTGGCGTAGCGCAGCAGGTCGTCATTGGCGGACGTCAGCAACCGGTAGTCCAGGTTGCTGGAAATCAGCAGCACCAGGGTGATGCCGATGCTCAGGCGGTAGAGGTGATAGAGGCGCAGCAGTCGCTGGGCCTGTTTGTCGCCGGGACTGGTCGTCTCAGCGATCACTGGAGCCTGGGCCTTGCTCAAGGTGAGCCTGGCTGCAATACCACTGTTGTTGAAGGCTCAGCGCACGGTCGCGGGGCAGGTGCACGCCGCAATGGGCGCAGCGGACCATGGGCGCCGCTTCCAGCTCGGCGGAGGACTTGGGTGCAGAGACCTGGCGCTTGTACTTGCGCCAGAACCAGACAGCGGCGGCAATCACTGCGATCCAGAATAGTAAACGAAGCATGGTGAGCTGCTTTATGACGGATGAGCCGCCAGTTTAGCCAAGGACATGACAGGCGCACAGCGTATTCGCGCGGCATAAAAACGGCGCAATAAAAAAGGGAGACTCGAGCGTCTCCCTTTCTGTACCACCGGTCGTATCAGTCGAATACGCCGAAGGTCATGTAGCTGAACCACGAGCGGTCTTCGTTGTTGCCCTCGGCCTCGTGATCCTCTTCCTCGATCACATCGCCGTTGCCGTCTTTAGGCTTGAGCTCGCTCGGAATCGCGTCCTTGGCATCCTGGAACTGCTTCTGCACGTCCTGGTTGGCGCGGGTTTCTCCCGGTGGCAGCGGCGGACGGGATTCGATCAGGCCCAGGGTGGCCTTGCTCAGCCACGAACGGTTGTCGGCTTCGGCGACCGATGGCACGAACTGACCGTCCACCAGGCTTGGGTGGTTCGGGTAGTTGAGCTTCAGGGTTTCGAGGCTGGTGGCAGCCAGTTCATCCAGGTGCAGGCGCTGGTAGGCCTCGGTCATCACCGCCAGGCCGTCGCCGACCGCAGGGGTTTCCTGGAAGTTTTCCACCACGTAGCGACCGCGGTTCGCGGCGGCGACGTAGGCCTGACGGGTCAGGTAATAGTCGGCCACGTGGATTTCGTAGGCGGCCAGCAGGTTGCGCAGGTAGATCATGCGCTGCTTGGCGTCCGGCGCATAACGGCTGTTGGGGAAGCGGCTGGTTAGCTGGGCGAACTCGTTGTAGGAGTCGCGAGCGGCACCCGGGTCACGCTTGGTCATGTCCAGCGGCAGGAAGCGCGAGAGCAGGCCAACGTCCTGGTCAAAAGACGTCAGGCCCTTGAGGTAGTAGGCGTAATCGACGTTCGGGTGCTGTGGGTGCAGGCGAATGAAGCGCTCGGCAGCGGCCTTGGCGGCTTCCGGTTCGGCGTTCTTGTAGTTGGCGTAGATCAGCTCCAACTGGGCCTGATCGGCATAACGGCCGAACGGATAGCGCGATTCCAGAGCCTTCAGCTTGGCAGTGGCGCTGGTGTAGCTATTATTGTCCAGATCGGCTTGAGCCTGTTGGTACAACTCGACTTCGCTCAGGTTTTCGTCTACGACTTCCTTCGAAGAGCAAGCAGCGGTCAATGCGAGGATGGCGATCAGCAGCAGGTGTTTCACTTGCATGGCGGCTTGCGTCCCTATGACGGCCGCTGTCTTGGGCGAGGCCGTCCTGTTATGATGAGCGCCCCGTTGAATAGCCTCGGGGCAAAAGACGCCGTATTTAACCACAAGCGCGCAGCCGAAACCAAAGGCTGTGCCGACGCCTAGTCCGAGCATGTCCGATAAAATTGAACTTAGCGCAGAGGTGCCGTCCGAATTGGGCGGCCAACGCCTCGATCAAGTCGCCGCACAATTATTCGCTGAGCACTCGCGCTCGCGCCTTTCCGCCTGGATCAAAGACGGCCGCCTGACTGTGGATGGGGCGGTTGTCCGCCCGCGAGACATCGTTCACGGTGGCGCCATTCTTGAACTCACTGCCGAGCAGGAAGCTCAGGGCGAATGGGTCGCTCAAGACATCGCCCTGGACATCGTCTATGAAGACGACGACATCCTGGTGATCAACAAGCCTGCGGGCCTGGTGGTTCACCCGGCTGCTGGCCACGCTGATGGCACCTTGCTCAACGCCTTGCTGCACCACGTGCCGGACATCATCAATGTGCCCCGCGCCGGTATCGTGCATCGCCTGGACAAGGACACCACCGGTCTGATGGTGGTAGCCAAGACCATTCAGGCGCAGACGCAGCTGGTTACACAGTTGCAGAGCCGCAGCGTCAGCCGGATCTACGAGTGCATCGTGATCGGCGTGGTGACGGCTGGCGGCAAGATCAATGCGCCGATCGGTCGTCACGGCCAGCAACGCCAGCGCATGGCCGTGATGGAAGGTGGCAAGCAGGCCGTCAGCCATTACCGCGTGCTCGAGCGTTTCCGTTCCCACACCCACGTGCGGGTGAAGCTGGAAACCGGTCGTACACACCAGATTCGCGTGCACATGGCGCACATCAACTTCCCGTTGGTCGGAGACCCTGCCTATGGCGGTCGTTTCCGGATTCCGCCGGCCGCCAACCCGACCATGGTCGAGTCGCTGAAAAACTTCCCGCGTCAGGCGCTGCATGCGCGGTTCCTCGAGCTGGATCACCCGACCACCGGTGAGCGCATGAGCTGGGAATCGCCGTTGCCGGAAGATTTCGTCTGGTTGCTGACCCTGCTCAAGCAAGACCGCGAGGCGTTTGTCGGATGAGTGATTGGCTGATTCCTGACTGGCCCGCGCCGGCCGGGGTCAAAGCCTGTGTCACCACCCGTGCGGGCGGCGTCAGCCTGGCGCCGTTCGACAGCCTCAATCTTGGCGATCACGTCGACGACAGCCCCGAAGCTGTCGCCGAAAATCGCCGGCGTCTGACTGATCGTTTTTCGATTAAACCGGCCTGGCTGCAGCAGGTCCACGGCGTTGTCGTGGCGCATGCGGATCCGAGCCGGGTGGACACTGCCGATGCCAGTTGGACCTCAACGCCGGGCATTGCCTGTGCGGCGATGACGGCCGACTGCCTGCCTGCGCTGTTTTGCGACCGTGCCGGTACTCGTGTCGCGGCGGCCCATGCCGGTTGGCGCGGGTTGGCGGCGGGGGTGCTGGAAGCGACCCTCGACAGCCTGGACGTGCCACCTGCCGAGGTTCTGGTCTGGCTCGGCCCGGCCATTGGTCCGAAAGCCTTCGAAGTCGGCCCGGAAGTGCGGGAAACCTTCGTCGAGCAACTGCCCGAAGCTGCTCAAGCTTTTGCGCCGAGTCAAAACCCCGGCAAGTTCATGGCCGACATCTATACGCTGGCGCGCTTGCGCCTGGCAGCCCGTGGTGTAACCGCTGTCTACGGCGGCGGTTTCTGCACCGTCACCGATCCACGCTTCTTTTCTTATCGCCGTGCGTCCCGCACCGGTCGATTTGCCTCCTTGATCTGGCTCGAACGCTAGACTTGTCTGACCTGCATCAACGTCTCGACGCTTGAAACTCCCAGAATCGACCGCATCTATTGTGGTATCTGGCAGGTTTCTTCATTCAGGATGTTTTATAGGTCCGGCCTGCTCAAAAGGAAGGTGACCCATGCGTATAGACCGTTTAACCAGCAAATTGCAGTTAGCGTTGTCCGATGCCCAATCCCTGGCCGTCGGTCTCGATCATCCGGCCATTGAACCGGCGCACTTGATGCAAGCCCTGCTCGAGCAACAGGGCGGCTCGATCAAGCCCCTGCTGATGCAGGTGGGCTTCGACGTCAACAGCCTGCGTAAAGAGCTGACCAAAGAGCTCGACCAGCTCCCGAAAATCCAGAATCCGACCGGCGACGTGAACATGTCGCAGGATCTGGCGCGCCTGCTCAACCAGGCCGATCGCCTGGCCCAGCAAAAGGGCGACCAGTTCATTTCCAGCGAACTGGTGCTGCTCGCCGCGATGGACGAAAACAGCAAGATCGGCAAGCTGTTGCTCGGCCAGGGCGTGAGCAAGAAAGCCCTGGAAAACGCGATCAACAACCTGCGTGGCGGTGAGGCAGTCAATGACGCTAACCACGAGGAAGCGCGCCAGGCCCTGGACAAATACACCGTCGACCTGACCAAGCGTGCCGAGGAGGGCAAGCTCGATCCGGTAATCGGCCGTGACGATGAAATTCGTCGCACTATCCAGGTGCTGCAACGCCGCACCAAGAACAACCCGGTGCTGATCGGTGAGCCTGGCGTCGGTAAGACCGCCATCGCCGAAGGCCTGGCCCAGCGCATCATCAATGGCGAAGTGCCGGATGGCCTCAAGGGCAAGCGTTTGTTGTCCCTGGATATGGGGGCGTTGATTGCCGGTGCCAAGTATCGTGGCGAGTTCGAAGAACGCCTGAAATCCCTGCTCAACGAGCTGTCGAAGCAGGAAGGGCAGATCATCCTGTTCATCGACGAACTGCACACCATGGTCGGCGCCGGTAAAGGCGAGGGCTCGATGGATGCGGGCAACATGCTCAAGCCAGCCCTGGCGCGGGGTGAACTGCACTGCGTCGGTGCCACCACGCTCAACGAGTACCGCCAATACATAGAGAAGGACGCCGCCCTCGAGCGACGCTTCCAGAAAGTGCTGGTGGACGAGCCGAGCGAAGAAGACACCATCGCCATCCTGCGTGGCCTGAAAGAACGCTATGAGGTCCACCACAAGGTGGCGATCACCGACGGCGCGATCATTGCGGCGGCCAAGCTCAGCCATCGCTATATCACTGACCGGCAGTTGCCGGACAAGGCCATCGACCTGATCGACGAGGCCGCCAGCCGCATCCGCATGGAGATCGACTCCAAGCCGGAGGTGCTGGACCGCCTGGAACGACGTTTGATCCAGCTGAAGGTGGAATCCCAGGCGCTGAAGAAAGAAAGCGACGACGCAGCGAAGAAACGCCTGGAAAAACTCCAGGAAGAAATCGCCCGCCTCGAGCGTGAGTACTCGGATCTGGAAGAAATCTGGAACTCGGAAAAAGCCGAGGTTCAGGGTTCTGCGCAAATCCAGCAGAAGATCGAACAGTCCCGTCAGGAACTGGAAGCCGCTCGCCGCAAAGGCGACCTGAACCGCATGGCCGAGTTGCAGTACGGGGTGATCCCGGACCTGGAGCGCAGCCTGCAAATGGTCGACCAGCATGGAAAACCTGAAAACCAGTTGCTGCGCAGCAAGGTGACTGAAGAAGAGATCGCCGAAGTCGTGTCGAAGTGGACCGGTATTCCCGTGTCGAAAATGCTCGAAGGCGAGCGCGAAAAACTGATGAAGATGGAAAGCCTGTTGCACCAACGTGTGATCGGCCAGGACGAAGCAGTGGTGGCCGTGTCCAACGCGGTGCGGCGTTCCCGCGCCGAGTTGTCCGACCCGAATCGCCCGAGCGGCTCGTTCATGTTCCTCGGCCCGACCGGTGTCGGTAAAACCGAGCTGTGCAAGGCGCTGGCTGAATTTCTCTTTGATACCGAAGAGGCGATGGTGCGGATCGACATGTCCGAGTTCATGGAGAAACATTCCGTGGCTCGCCTGATCGGTGCGCCACCAGGCTACGTCGGTTACGAGGAGGGCGGTTACCTGACCGAGGCGGTGCGTCGCAAGCCATACTCGGTGATCCTCATGGACGAAGTCGAGAAGGCGCACCCGGATGTGTTCAACATCCTGCTGCAGGTGCTGGAAGACGGTCGCCTGACCGACAGCCATGGCCGTACGGTGGACTTCAAGAACACCGTGATTGTCATGACCTCCAACCTGGGCTCTGTACAGATCCAGGAATTGGTGGGTGATCGTGAGGCGCAGCGCGCCGCGGTGATGGATGCGATTTCCAGCCACTTCCGGCCGGAGTTCATCAACCGGGTCGACGAAGTGGTGATCTTCGAGCCTTTGGCGCGGGATCAGATCGCCGGTATCACCGAGATCCAATTGGGTCGCCTGCGCAGTCGCCTGACCGAGCGGGAGCTGAAGCTGGAACTGAGCCCCGAGGCCATGGACAAGCTGATCGCGGTCGGCTACGACCCGGTGTACGGCGCACGGCCGCTCAAGAGGGCCATACAGCGCTGGATCGAGAACCCGCTGGCGCAGTTGATCCTTTCCGGTCGATTCATGCCGGGTGACACCGCTCAGGGCGTGGTGGAAAACGACGAAATCGTCTTCGTCTGATCCGCAACCGCAGCAAAATCGAAAAGGCCTCGCACAACGAGGCCTTTTTTTCATTCAGGCTGTTGAACTCTAAGGAAAAGGCTTGTAAAGTGCGCCCCGCAGTAAGTCACCCGCCAGGGTTTCTGCTTCAGGCAGGAATCTAAAATAAGTTGCAAATCATTAACTTGAATGCAAATTAGGGGGTTGACAGAGGTGCTGAAGATTGTAGAATAGCGCGCCTCAGACACACGAACGCAGCGATGCGAACGGGTCGAAGAGAACGCAGTAAAGCTACAAAGTTGTAAATTGAAATGTGTAGTTCCGTGATAGCTCAGTCGGTAGAGCAAATGACTGTTAATCATTGGGTCCCAGGTTCGAGTCCTGGTCACGGAGCCAATTTCAAGCCGGGGTATAGCGCAGTCCGGTAGCGCGCCTGCTTTGGGAGCAGGATGTCAGGAGTTCGAATCCCCTTACCCCGACCATTTTTGGGTCGTTAGCTCAGTTGGTAGAGCAGTTGGCTTTTAACCAATTGGTCGTAGGTTCGAATCCCACACGACCCACCATTTTTGAAACCAGTTAACGCTGGAATCGAATCTTAAGATCAGAGGCCAAAAGCGCTGATCGAAGAAGGCGACTTTAGTTAGGTCGCCTTTTTTTTACCGGGGTATAGCGCAGTCCGGTAGCGCGCCTGCTTTGGGAGCAGGATGTCAGGAGTTCGAATCCCCTTACCCCGACCATATTAAAAATCCTCGTGTCGAAAGATACGGGGATTTTTTTTGCCTGCGAAAATTTCCAGAACACTGCAAAACCAATGTGGGAGCGGGCTTGCTCGCGAAAGCGGTGTGTCATTCAACATTCATGTCGACTGACACACCGCTTTCGCGAGCAAGCCCGCTCCCACAGGTTTTAAATCAGTGCAGCTTCAGGCGCGGCTCGGTCCCGCGACCAATCTTGCTGCCCAGCATCAGCATCGCCGTGCGAAACGGCCCATACAGCGCCATCTGGTGCATGCGGTACAACGACACGTAGAACATCCGCGCCAGCCAACCTTCCAGCATGACGCTACCGGTCAGGTTACCCATCAAGTTACCCACAGCCGAAAAACGCGACAGCGAGATCAGCGACCCGTAGTCGGTGTACTTGTACTCCGGCAGCGCCTTGCCTTCGATGCGCAACTTCAGCGATTTGGCCAGCAACGACGCCTGCTGATGAGCAGCCTGGGCGCGCGGCGGCACATTGCGATCGGAACCCGGTTGCGGGCAGGCCGCGCAGTCACCGAAGGCGAAGATGTTCTCGTCACGGGTGGTTTGCAGGGTCGGCAGCACTTGCAGCTGATTGATGCGGTTGGTTTCCAGGCCATCGATGTCCTTGAGGAACCCCGGTGCACGGATCCCGGCGGCCCAGACTTTCAGGCTGGCGTTGATCACTTTGCCATCCGCGGTAATCAGGCTGTCGGCGGTCACTTCACTGACGGCCGCATTGGTCATGACGTTGACCCCGAGCTTTTCCAGGGTTTTATGCACAGGCCCGCCGATCCGCTCCGGCAGGGCCGGCAGCACTCGGGGGCCGGCTTCGATCAGGGTGATGTGCATGTTTTCCGGTTTGATCCGGTCCAGGCCGTAGGCCGCCAGTTCATGGGCGGCGTTGTGCAGCTCGGCGGCCAGTTCGACCCCGGTGGCACCGGCACCGACGATGGCGACGCTGATCTGCTCGACCTTGTCGGTCTGCCCTGCGTGTGCGCGCAGGTAGTGGTTGAGCAACTGCTGATGGAAGCGCTCGGCCTGTTTGCGGGTATCCAGGAACAGGCAGTGTTGCGCCGCACCCAGGGTGCCGAAATCGTTGGTGGTACTGCCGACGGAGATCACCAGCGAGTCGTAATGCACTTCCCGGGCCGGCACCAGCTCCAGACCGGCTTCATCATAAGTGGCGGCCAGCTGGATTTTTTTATTGGCGCGATCAAGCCCGCTCATGCGCCCCAGCTGGAACTCGAAGTGGTTCCACTTGGCCTGGGCAACATAGTTGAGTTCGTCTTCGGAAGAGTTCAGTGACCCGGCCGCGACTTCGTGCAGCAGCGGTTTCCAGATATGGGTCAGGTTCGCGTCGACCAGCATCACGCTGGCCGTGCCGCGTTTGCCCAGAGTCTTACCCAGACGGGTAGCCAACTCCAGACCGCCGGCGCCGCCGCCGACAATGACAATACGATGGGACATGGGGATAACTCACAAGGCTAAAGGAAATCGGTGTGGTTACCCAAGCGAGCGCGAAGCAGCTCATAGCGTCAGGTAACTGATAAGTCGGCTCAGCAGGCCCAGACCAATGGTCACTGCCAATACCAGCACCAGGAGCATCCACGGCCGGAAAGGCCGGCGCTCGACTCGGTGTTGGGACAACTGCAGGTACTCTTCGACATGCTTTTGGTCGTCGGGGTTCAGGCGGCTGGTCATAAAGGCCTCGTCAGGTAGACGTTGCTGAAGGTGTAGAAGCTACAGGCTGATTTAACGAACGTTGAACGGAGCATAGCCGCTGTCCGGAATGGGCTCGACGCTCACCCTGTCTTCCAGGCGAATGATGCCACTTTGTAACACCCGGGCGGTGATTCCGCCATGTCCGCGCACCGCCTGAAACGTCCCGGGGCCCAGGTTGGCTTGCAGGCGTGCGCAGGGCTGGCACCATCCGGTGGTTTCGAAAATCGCCTGGCCGATGCGGAAGCGCCGGCCCTTGAGGCTGAACAGATTGATCCCACTGATAACGAGATTGCGCCGCAAATCTTCAGGCTTGACCGGCTGATCGTCCGGGCGGCCCATCAGCGAACTGATCACCGCCAGGTGTTCCCACTGGATCAGCGTCACCTGCCGCGCATTGCGGATGCCGGGTCGGGCGCGATCGCCTGTCAGGCCCGCCTCCAGTCGCGCCTCCACGGCATCGAGTTCGATCATCGGTGCGTGACGTTCCGGGCGCACGCCGATCCAGCGTACGCGGCCGGTTTGCGGGACTTCGGCAATCAGTTCCTGCAATGGGCTCACAGGCTGATTCCAACGTCGAACACAATGCTGCGTCCCAGGTTGCTGCGCAGGAAATCCGGCGCATCGGGATGGGCGAACAGCACGCGGGCGAAGGTCGGGCCCACCAGCGACAGCGAGCGCCAGCCCTGGCGCAGGTATTCGGTGGGCGGCGGGAAATGACTGTTGAGGTCCAGCACTTCGCGCTTGAGGCTGGCGAAGGCAATGATGTCCAGCTCGCCAAGGTCCATGCCGCGTTCTTTGTAGTTGTGCGCTTTTTTGCGCAAGGTCGGCGCCAGGCGCAGCAAGAACTCGTTGGCAGGTATGCGCCGGGGCTTGGCCTCGCGCCGTACCAGCTGGCTCAGGGAGAACGCGCTGCGCCGCCGCTGCAGTTCATCGCGCCATTCATCATTGAGGCGCCGGCCCTCGTCGAGCACGAAGAACACCTCGAAACTGGCGTCGCGGAACAATACATCCGGCGGCTCCCCGGCCGGGGCGAATTCGTCGGCACGGTAGGGGATGTTCAGGCCCTGCAGCAGGCGTTGGCAGACCCAACGCTCGCGCTCCCATTTGCGGGCATTGGACAGGAACGCGTTGGCTTGCTCGGCCGCAATGGTCAGCAGGCGTAAGTAATCTGAATCATCCATACGCCCAAGCTTAGCGCTCAAATGTGATTGTAAAGAAGACAGTTTATCGGAGAGGAGCAAATCCTCTCGCTCCCAAGCCCGGTCCAGGGCGCTGCACAAAACGGATAGTGGTCTGCGCAATGCGGATATTGACCCGCGCCTGGTGACTCTACCCTCGGCTGTACGGACGTGAGCCGTGCTGCCGCCGCCCTTAAAAAAACAAAAACATGAGATGAACGCCATGCGCAAGATCGACGTACATGAGGTTATCGACAACGCTCGATTCAACCGCTTCCACTGGATGGTGCTGTTCTGGTGTGCCCTGATCATCATTTTCGATGGTTACGACCTGGTGATCTACGGCGTGGTCTTGCCGATGCTGATGAAAGAGTGGGGGCTCAGTCCTCTGCAAGCCGGTGCACTGGGCAGTTATGCATTGTTCGGCATGATGTTCGGCGCGCTGTTCTTCGGCCCGCTGTCGGACAGGATCGGGCGCAAGAAAGCCATCACCCTCTGCGTGATCCTCTTCAGTGGTTTCACCGTGCTCAACGGGTTCGCCCGCAACCCCGCCGAGTTTGGGATTTGTCGTTTCATTGCCGGGCTGGGCATTGGTGGCGTGATGCCCAATGTCGTGGCGTTGATGAACGAATACGCGCCGAAAAAGATCCGCAGCACCCTGGTGGCGATCATGTTCAGTGGCTACTCGGTGGGCGGCATGCTGTCGGCCGGGCTGGGCATCGTGCTGATCCCGAGTTTCGGCTGGCAGTCGGTGTTCTACGTGGCGGTCCTGCCGTTGCTGCTGTTGCCGCTGATCATGTACTTCCTGCCCGAGTCGGTGGGTTTCATGCTGCGCCAGGGGCGCACTGCAGAAGCCCGCAACATTCTCCAGCGCATCGATCCGGCTTACGTCGCACAGACCGATGATCAGTTGCACATGAGTGAAGTGAAGGGCACGGGCACCCCGGTGTTGCAGTTGTTCCGCGAAGGCCGTGCACTGCGTACGCTGATGTTGTGGCTGGCGTTTTTCTGCTGCCTGCTGATGGTCTACGCCTTGAGTTCGTGGCTGCCTAAACTGATGGCCAACGCTGGTTACAGCCTGGGCTCGAGCCTGTCGTTCCTGCTGGTGCTGAACTTCGGGGCGATCTTCGGTGCGGTCGGCGGCGGTGTGCTGGGTGACAAGCTCAATCTGCCGCGGGTGCTGTCGGTGTTCTTCGCCATGGCGGCGGTGTCGATCACCCTGTTGGGCTTCAACAGCCCGATGCCGGTGTTGTACCTGCTGATCGCCATCGCTGGCGCCACCACCATCGGCTCGCAGATTCTGCTGTACGCCTGCGCCGCGCAGTTCTACTCCATGACCATTCGTTCCACTGGCCTGGGCTGGGCGTCGGGCATCGGCCGCAACGGTGCCATCGTCGGTCCCCTGCTGGGTGGCGCCTTGCTCGGCATCAGCCTGCCGCTGCAACTGAACTTCATGGCATTTGCCTTGCCGGGTGCCGTGGCGGCCCTCGCCATGACCGTGTTCGCCATCAGCAACCGGCGCAGCGCCATGGCTGTCAGCCCAACGCTGTCGCCGACGGGCGCTTGAGTCATGAAGGCGTTTATCCAGGACTTCTCCCTGTCAGCCGCTGTCGCCGGATTTATCGCCACGGTGATTTCCTATGCCGGGCCCTTGGTGATCATCTTTCAGGCGGCGCAATCGGCCCATCTGCCGCGGGAAGTGTTGTCGTCCTGGATCTGGGCGATCTCCATCGGCAGCGCCGTGCTGGGCATCGGTTTGAGCCTGCGCTATCGCGTTCCGGTCATCATCGCCTGGTCGGCGCCTGGCTCGGCGTTGTTGGTGGCGTTGTTGCCTGAAATTTCCATGGCAGAAGCGGTGGGGGCTTATCTGGTCAGCAGCCTGATCATCTTTGTGGTCGGGGTCTCGGGGGCTTTCGACCGGATCATCAGCAAACTGCCCGCCGCGATTGCGGCGGCGATGCTGGCCGGGATCCTGTTCAGCTTCGGCACAGGGCTGTTCGTATCGATGCAGCACAAGCCGTTGTTGGTGCTGGCGATGTTCGCGGCCTATCTGATCGGCAAGCGGGTGATGCCACGTTACGCGGTGATGCTGGTGTTGCTGGCGGGCTGTTCGATTGCCGCGTTCAGCGGTGATCTGCATCGCGAGGCATTGGTCATCGGGTTGGCTACGCCGGTGTGGATCACGCCCCAGTTCAGCCTGGGCGCGACGCTGAACATCGCCTTGCCACTGGTGATGGTGGCGCTGACCGGCCAGTTCGTGCCTGGCATGGCCGTGCTGCGTGCCAGTGGTTTCCAAACGCCTGCGAGCCCGATCATCGCCAGCAGCGCATTGGGCACCGCGCTGCTGGCCCCCTTTGGTTGCCATGGACTGAACCTGGCCGCGATCACGGCGGCCATCTGCACCGGTCGAGAGGCTCACGAGGATCCGCGCAAGCGCTACGTGGCGGGCGTTGTCGGGGGCTTGTGCTACCTGGTGCTGGGCATCTTCGGCGCCACGTTGGTTTCGCTGTTTTCCGCGTTCCCCAAAGAGCTGATTGCGGCGTTGGCGGGGCTGGCGCTGTTTGCTGCCATTGCCGGGGCGCTGACGGGGGCGATGGCCGTGACGAGCGACCGCGAAGCCGCGTTGGTGACCTTTCTGATCACCGCTTCAGGCATGTCGCTGTTCGGCTTGTCCGCCGCGTTCTGGGGTCTGATTTTCGGCATGGTCACCCATGTGCTGTTAAGCGCCCGTCGTCCCGATCTCCTTCGTAAATCCACTGCAACTGAAGATGTTCAATCAGTCGATCAATAACAATAAGAGAAAAACGATGAAGCAGAATCTCCAAGCAACGGGTACGGCGTTGTCCCTGGCTGTCGTCTCGGGTTTTTCCACAGGCGTTATGGCCGCCGAGAGCGGGTTTATCGAAGACACCACCGCAACGTTGCAAGCGCGCAATTACTACTTCAGCCGCGACTATTCCGACATCGTCGGCGCCAACCAGCAATCGAAGGCCGAGGAGTGGGCCCAGGGCTTCATCCTCAACGTGAAGTCCGGTTACACCCAGGGTGCCGTCGGCTTTGGTGTGGATGTCATCGGCCTGCTCGGCCTCAAGCTCGACAGCAGCCCGGACCGGGTGAATACCGGCTTGCTGCCGGTGCAGGACGACGGTCGCGCAGCGGACAATTACAGCCGTCTGGAAGGCGCGTTGAAGATGCGTTACTCGAAAACCGAGCTGAAAGTCGGTGAGCTGCAACCCAATCTACCGGTGTTGGTGTTCAGTGATATTCGCCTGCTGCCGCCGAGTTACCAGGGTGCAAGCATCACCTCCAGTGAGATCAATGGTCTGACCTTGCAGGGCGGACACCTGAGTTCAACCAGCCTGCGCAACGAGGCGGGTGATGAAAAAATGCAGGCGATGCTCGGGCATGTGCCGCAACGTCAGGTCAGCAGTGACGGGTTCAACTTTGCCGGTGGCGATTATGCCTTCAACGACAAGCGCACCTCGGTCAGCGCCTGGTACGGGCAACTGGAGGACATCTACAACCAGCGCTTCCTCGGCCTCAAGCACAGCGAACCCGTGGGTGACTGGATCCTGGGCGCCAACCTCGGCTACTTCGATTCGCGCGAGGACGGCAAAAAACTGCTGGGCAACATCGACAACCAGGCGTTCTACTCGTTGCTGTCGGCCAAACGTGGCGGCCACACCTTTTATGTCGGCTATCAGGGCATGTTTGGCGACAGCGCCTTCCCGCGGGTATTCGCCAACATCTCACCGTTGGGTAACGAGGTGCCGACCTACGAGTTCGCCTACACCGATGAACGTTCCTGGCAGGCGCGTTATGACTACGACTTCGCGGCCCTGGGTGTACCGGGCTTGACCAGTACCCTGCGCTACATCAGCGGCAACAATGTCGATACCGGCAAGGGGTATGAGGGCAAGGACCGTGAGCGCGACCTGGACATCGGCTATGTGCTGCAGAGCGGCAGCCTCAAAGGCCTGGGGATCCGCGTGCGCAACGCGATGGCGCGGTCCAATTACCGCAGTGATATCGATGAAAACCGTCTGATCCTCAGCTACACCTGGACGCTGCTCTGAGTGCAGCGGCGAATCACAGGTTGCTGGTGCAATCGCCGATGACGTTGTACGTCACCCGCCGGGTCTGGCCCTGATGATCGACATACACCATGGTCGCCGGCACAACCCCGCAGGCGGTCGCGGTGTCCGAAACAGACACCACCTTGGCGATGTCCAGCGGCTGCGCGGGGTTGTACAAGACAGCGAGAGGCTCGTTGTCAGCGGCCATGGCCGAGGTGGCGATGACGGCCAGAAACAGGCTGATCAACGTTTTCATGCTGGCGTGCTCCGCGTGGGTTTCGATGAGTTGATTTTAGTCTTCGGCACCCGTGGATAAAGGGGCCAACGGCGGATGCAGCGTTACGCAAAATGTAATAGTCACAACTGTAGGAGCGAGCTTGCTCGCGAAAAACCTGAGAGCTGCGCGGGTGTCAGGCTCCCCGCGTCATCGTTGACCTCCATCGCGAGCAAGCTTGCTCCTGCAGGTTTCTCGCAATGAACAGTATTATCGCCCGAGGGGGGCTTATGGATTTGCTTAACAACTTGCGCGTGTTCATCCGTGTGGTGGACTGCGCCAGTTTCACCGCCGCGGCCGACACGCTGGATCTGTCCACGGCGCAGGTATCCCGATTGGTCGCGGACCTGGAAGAACATCTCCAGGCACGCCTGCTGCAACGCACCACGCGACGCCTGAGCCTGACCGAAGCAGGCGAGCGATTCCTGTTGCGCAGCCGGCAGATCGTCGAAGAAATGGACGAGGCGACGGCCGAGGCCCGTGGCGCGCATATCAACCCCGCCGGGCGCCTGCGGGTGCACAGCATGAACGGACTGGGCGTACTGATCACGCCTCTGATCGCCCGCTACAGCGAGCTATATCCCGACGTGGTGTTCGAACTGACCTTGTCCCAGCGCAATCCCGATCCACTGGAGGAGGGGCACGACGTGGTGATTTCGATCGCCCCCGAACTGCCCGATTCGCAATTGGTCGCCCAGGCCCTCGGACAGATCTACAGCGTACCTTGCGCCTCCGCGGACTACCTGCGCCGCAAGGGCATTCCACAGCAGCCGCTGGCGCTGAACGAGCATCAATGCCTGCGCCTGCTTGATCCCTTGTATGGCGATCAATGGGTATTCCAGGACGAACACGGCGAACATGCCATCAGTCCGGCCAAGACCTTCCAGTGCAATGTCGCCGAGTCGATGGTCAAGGCCTCGGAGGCCGGCATGGGCATCAGCCTGCTGCCTTTCCACACCGCCACACGGCCCTTGAGCGATGGCACCTTGTTGCGTGTATTGCCGACCTGGCGATTGCGCGAGCGCAATGTCTATGCGCTGTATCCATCACGGCGTTTTCTCGATGCCAAGGTCCGCACCTGGGTGGATTTTCTCAAGGCCGAGCTTCCCAAATTGTTTGCCGAACATGAAGCGGTGATGAACGATCCACGGCATTGGGCTTGAGGTCGAAGGGGCGGTGAAGGGCGGTGTAGACTGAGGCTCTTTCTCTTTCGGAAAGACAGGGGAGTGGGCCCAGCCATGATCGGTGCCGAGTTATTGTCATCCCAGACCCTGAACGTGGGGTGGTTGATCTACATACCGGTATTACTCTGGGCCGTCGTGCGCGCACCCTGGGTCGAGTTGTTCACCGACAATCGTCGCCAGCATCTGCTGTTCGGTACGGTGTTCGCGCTGTTCATGCTGTGGCTGGTGCGGCGGGACTTCGATACCGGCGTGTCCTATCACTTCATCGGCATGACAGCGGTGACGCTGTTGCTGGACTGGCCGCTGGCAATCGTCGGCGGTCTGGTGGCGCAGGCAGGCCTGGTGTTGCTGGGGCGTCAGGACCTGATGGCCATGGGGGTCAATGGCACGCTGTTCATTTTGTTGCCGGTGTTGATCACTGAATGCTGTGCGATAGCGGTGGAGCGCGCGCAGCCACGAAATCTCTTCGTGTATATCTTCGTTTCCGGTTTCTTCGCCGCAGCCCTTTCAGCATTGCTGTGCCTGGTGCTGGCGCTGACGTTGTTGTGGTACGACGAACGGTTCGCCATGCCGTATTGGCTGGAAGATTTTGTCGGTTACCTGTGGTTGATCATTTTTCCCGAGGCGTTCATCAACGGCATGGTGGTGAGCGCGCTGGTGGTGTTCAGCCCTGAGTGGCTCGAGACCTTCAACCGCACGCGTTATCTGTCGGCGCCCTGGAAGGACGACGACCCCGAATCTTGATCCATTTCAGATTCGCCAAATGATGACGATCCCATACTCGGTTTTTCCAGCGGTTCCCTAGATCTGCTGATCAATCAAAACCGCGTTGCTATAGATCAAGCTACCATCGCTCGCGCGGTGCCCCACCAAATGGTATTGACCACGATCGAGGTGCAAATAGACGCGCATTTGGCAGTCGGTCAAGGGGTCGTATCCCTCTGGCAGTTTCAAATCCAGAGTGCTCATGTCGACATCAACCATGGCTTCAGGCCCATGGGAACTCTTCAGGTGTTCTTCAGCCTGCTCCAGGCGCTGACGAAGTGGCACATCGACGTAAAAATGGATTTCACCTATTGGGGTGGATTTTTGGTCGGGGCTGGTTTTGCACCAGCCTTCGATCGTCATGGCGCTCATAACCAAGCCTCCGTCGTAGACTGCTGGATTCTATTGCTCTGTCTCTGATCTGAAATTCAGTATAGCTGGCAACCGGGACTCGCTTGCCAACCTCACGGCACAACCCGATGGCACTATACTTTTAACTGACTTTGCCACCCGGATGGGTGGTACTTGTCTGCCCTGCCTGGACGTCAGTGGCGATGCTTGCGCATAACCAATGAGCAACAGGAATAGGATGAAGAGAAATGGCAATAGCAATTGTCCTGGTACTCATCGTTATTGGATCAGTGCTATTCCATGTACTAGCGCCTTGGCATGCAACACCGGCAGCTTCCAACTGGGGATCAATAGACACCACGCTGTTCATCACCCTGATCATCAGCGGAATATTTTTCATCGCCATTACGCTATTCATGGCGGTAGCCGTGATGCGTTATCGTCATAAAGAGGGGGCCAAGGCCCACTACCAGCCGGAAAGCAAGAGGTTGGAATTCTGGTTGATTGTCGTTACCTCGATAGGTATTGCCGCGATGTTGGCGCCAGGCCTGGTTGTTTACAACGATTTCATCCGGGTACCAAAAAATGCTTATGAACTTGAAGTGGTCGCCCAGCAGTGGCAGTGGGCCTTTCGTTTTCCGGGCCAGGACGGGAAACTGGGCAAGTCTGAAATTAAGTTAGTTGATTCCGTCAACCCGTTTGGCGTTGATCCCAAGGATCCCGCCGGCCAGGACGATGTGCTAATAAAAAGTAACGAAGTCAGACTTCCGCTGGATCGACCGGTAAAAGTTTTACTGCGCTCTAAAGATGTATTGCACAATTTTTATATACCGCAAATTCGCAGCAAGATGGATATGGTGCCGGGGATGGTGTCGTACTTCTGGTTTACCCCGACTAAAACCGGGAAATATGAAGTCCTTTGCGCTGAATTTTGTGGCGTAGGTCATTACAACATGCGCGGCCAGATGATCGTGGAGGAGCAGGGTGCCTTCGATCAATGGCTCAGCAGCCAGCCGACCTTTGCGCAGACATTAGCGGCAGCTACCAAACCCGGTCAGGACAGCGTACTGGAAAAAGGTCGTCAATTGGTCGAACAATACGGCTGCGGTGCCTGCCACAGCCAGGATGGCAGTACCAGCCTCGGGCCGGGATGGAAGAACCTGTACGGCCGCACCGAACAGCTTGCCGATGGCACCAGCGTTCAGGTCGATGAGGCCTACCTGAAACAATCGATCCTCGAACCGCAGGCCCGTCTGGTACAAGGCTACCCGCCGGTCATGGTGGCCTATACTCTCAATGACGATGAACTGGGTGCGCTCGTCGCCCTGATCAAATCACTGGGTGCTGCGTCGCAAGAACCTTCTGCCAGCGAAGCGCTGGACAGAGGTGACGACTTGGCGACGCAAGGACAGCGGCTAGCCGGGTCGCTAGGCTGTCTGGCCTGCCACAGTGTCGATGGCAGCAAGGGTATCGGCCCGAGCTGGCAGGGCCTGTATAACGAGCCCGTAACCCTTGTCGACGGTACAAGTATCAAGGCCGACGAGGGCTATATAAAGGATTCGATCCTCAATCCCGGTGCCAAAATCGTCAAAGGCTATGCAGCCGTCATGCCGGCCTTTACCCCGAGTGATCAGGACTTGAACGCGCTGATCGCTTTCATCAAATCAAAAGCGAATGCCGACGCTGACGCGAACAAGGCTGAGCCAGGGAAGTCGCCGTAAAGCAGCCAGAAATACACGCAAACTTCGGCAGGAGGATGACGTGATGGCCTATGCGGAGCAAGCCGAAACAGAGGCACTGCACGAGCCCAAGAGTTTCCTGACCAAATACATCTGGAGCCAGGACCACAAGGTCATCGCCATTCAATACTCCCTGACGGCTTTGTTCGTGGGGGTTATCGCCGTGGTGTTGTCTGGCTTGATGCGCATACAGATAGGCTTCCCCGGCAGTTTGGCGTTCATGGACGCCAGTGCTTACTATCAGGCGATGACCATGCACGGCATGATCATGGTCATTTACTTGCTGACGGCCTTGTTTCTCGGGGGCTTCGGCAACTATCTGATCCCACTGATGGTGGGCGCACGCGACATGGTCTTCCCCTATGTCAACATGCTGAGTTACTGGTTCTATCTGCTCGCGGTACTGGTGTTGCTCGCCGGTTTTTTTGTCCCTGGCGGCCCCACCGGTTCGGGCTGGACGCTCTATCCGCCACAGTCCATTACCCAGGGGACGCCTGGGGTCGAGTGGGGCATCGTGCTGATGCTCGTCTCGCTGGCGATTTTCATTGTCGCCGCCACCATGGGCGGGTTGAACTACGTCACCACGGTGTTGCAGGCGCGTACGCACGGCATGACGTTGTTTCGCATGCCGCTCTCGGTATGGGGCATCTTCATGGCCTCGATCATGGCCTTGCTGGCTTTCCCGGCGTTGTTTGTCAGTGCGGTCATGATGCTGTTCGACAAACTGTTGGGCACCAGTTTTTTCATGCCGGCGATGATCTCGCTGGGACAGCAGCTCGATCACCAGGGTGGCAGCCCGATATTGTTCCAGCACCTGTTCTGGTTCTTTGGCCACCCGGAAGTCTATATCGTTGCGCTCCCTGCGTTTGGCCTGGTCTCCGACCTGATCAGTACGCATGCGCGTAAAAACATCTTTGGCTACCGCATGATGGTGTGGGCCATTATTGCGATTGGCGTACTGAGCTTTGTGGTCTGGGCGCACCATATGTATGTCAGCGGAATGAACCCGTATTTCGGTTTTTTCTTCGCCGTCACCACCTTGATCATCGCTGTGCCAACCGCTCTGAAAGTCTACAACTGGGTCCTGACCCTGTGGCAGGGCGACATCCATCTGACCGTGCCGATGCTGTTTGCCCTGGCCTTTATCGTCACCTTCCTGGTGGGCGGTCTGACCGGGCTGTTTCTCGGCAATGTGATTGTGGATATTCCGCTCTCGGACACCTATTTCGTCGTCGCCCATTTTCATATGGTCATGGGCGTCGCACCGGTCCTGGTGGTGTTCGGCGGCATTTATCATTGGTTCCCGAAAGTGACCGGGCGCATGTTGAACGACACCCTGGGCAAGCTGCACTTCTGGATTACCTTCCTGGGCACCTACGCCATCTTCTTCCCCATGCACTATCTGGGCTTCCAGGGCATGCCTCGCCGCTACTACGCCTACGACAACTACGCGTTCATTCCACAGTCGGCGCAAGAGTTGAATGCCTTCATTACGGTGGTCGCATTGACTGTCGGTGTTTCCCAACTGCTGTTCCTGTTCAACCTGGCCTGGAGTGTATTCAAAGGCAAACCCGCAGGCGGTAACCCCTGGGGCGCGGCCAGCCTGGAATGGCAAACACCGAACACTCCACCGAAACACGGTAACTGGGGAGAGAAGTTGCCGGTCGTGCATCGCTGGGCCTATGACTACAGTGTGCCGGGCATAGAACAGGATTTCGTTGCGCAAACGGTGTCTGCCGAGGAGTTGGAGCAAATGCGCCAACTCAGTGCCGGAACCCGAATAGCGGACGTTAAACCATGAACAGATTGCTATTGAGAAACGCGGATGACGGTGACCCTGCAGGCGGTTGGAATCGCGATCCTGAAGGTATTCAGGCCGAGGGTGTCGATAGAAGCCAAATCGCAAAAACAGGCCTGCGCCTGTTTCTGGCCGTGGTCAGCTCGTTATTCTTTCTCTTCCTGATCGCCTTTATCGCCCGCTCCCAGATGGTCGACTGGCTACCCCTGACAGAGCCCCTGGCGCCGCTGGCCAATCCATGGCAACTCTGGCTGAATTCGGCGTTTCTAGTGTTCAGTTGCATCGCACTGCAGTGGTCGCGCATGGCAGCCCGACAGGTTCGACTGGACGCCACGGTTATCGGTTTCGTCGTGGCGGGCGTGTTTGCCATTGCCTTTCTGGCGGGACAACTCTGGGTCTGGCAGCAGTTTGTCGCCTGGGGCTACTTTGTCGCCAGCAATCCGGCCAACAGTTTCTTCTACCTGTTGACCGGCCTTCATGGGCTCCACCTGCTGGGCGGATTGATAGCCTGGGGCATGATCGTCGCTAAATTCCTGCATCGCGTGCCGTTGCCGCAACTGCGCGCCAGCGTAGAGCTCTGTGCCATCTATTGGCATTACCTGTTGGGTCTTTGGTTCGTGCTATTCGCGCTGCTGACCAGCACGCCAGAAACCTATGAAGCCATCGCCAGGCTCTGCGGCCTGAGGTGAAAAACCATGGCATCGCATCCACAAGCCCCAGTCGGCTCCGGCTCATCCAATCCACCAGGCTCGCTACCTGCACCGGGATGGGAGGGCATCGCCAGCGACTGGTCCTCCGATAGAGAGGCGTTCAAGCAGGTGCCTTGGGGCAAGGCGATGATGTGGATATTCCTGCTCAGCGATACGTTTGTATTCACCTGTTTTCTCACCGGCTACATGTCGGTACGCATGACCATCACCGACCTCTGGCCAAATCCCAGCGAAGTGTTTGCATTGACGATCGGCGGTAAGGAAATCCCGCTGATTCTGATCGCCATCATGACTTTTGTGCTGATCAGTAGCAGCGGCACGATGGCCATGGCTGTCAATTACGCCTATCGCCGCGATCGCGCGAAAACCACAGCACTGATGCTGGCGACGGCTGCCTTGGGTGTGACCTTCGTCGGCATGCAGGCCTTTGAATGGAGCAAGCTCATCTCAGAGGGGGTGCGTCCCTGGGGGAACCCCATGGGGGCTGCGCAATTTGGTGCCAGCTTTTTCATGATTACCGGTTTCCACGGCCTGCATGTGTCAATCGGCGCGATTTACCTGAGCATTGTGGCGATGAAAGTATGGCGGGGAGACTATGAGCGCTCCGGAAACTATCAGAACGTCGAGATAGCCGGGCTTTATTGGCACTTCGTGGATTTGGTGTGGGTGTTTATTTTTGCTTTCTTCTATTTGTGGTAGAGGAGCGCGGGTGATGGCACATGCTCAGGGTCAGCAGCATCCGATCAGCCTGTATCTCAAGATCTGGGGACTGTTATTCCTCCTCAGTACCCTGTCGTACCTGGTCGACTATTTCCAATTCCACGGCTACCTCAGGTGGTCGCTGATTATCACGTTCATGTTGCTGAAGGCAGGCTTGATTGTCTCCATCTTCATGCATCTGGCCTGGGAACGGTTAGCCATGGTCTACGCCATATTGGTTCCGCCCCTGTGTTTGTTGGTGCTGATCGGACTGATGGCCACCGAGGCGGACTATGTTTTCCTCAGCCGGGTCATTTTCTTTGGCCAATGAACCGCTGTCGGATGGCCCTCAGTCTCCAGGCGCTAACCTGATATCACTCGCTTGAACTGATGCCATTTGTGCTGCCAGGCGACTGTCCAGTGGGGAGCTGCCGCTCCCGTGCCGGCGATCGTCAGATTGGGATGATGGCCGATGACCTGGTCCAATAGCGGTTCCTGATTCGGCTCGACATCCACAAAGAAAATATGTTTGCCTTCTTGTACCGCCTGCTTGAAATTGCGGAAGTGGGTGTTCGGCACCTGGAACCCAAAAAAACCGCCTTCCCAGATGCTGAAGCCCAAAATGACAATGGCCAGGAAGACAAAAGGCATCCAGCCTGCGGCGGATTCAGTCCAGCCCATCCACCAGGCGCCACCCAGGACCAGTGCTGCGAGTGGCACACCGACCAGCGCACCAATCTCCCCGGAGTGAACGGTATCCTGTTCCATCAACGAGCTGATCTCGTGGAGGTGATGTTCTTCAACATCGGCAATCTTTTCACTGAGCACATGAATTTGTTCGGAATTGATGCCGCTGGCTTCCAGCTCATTTTCAACGGTTTCAAGATCGTTGAGGTTGTCACTGATGTAATAGTGCCGATTCATGCCACACCTCCCATCTCGTGTTTGCTCTGGACCTCCTCTGTCCTGCAGCCTGTACCCGTGGGGAACGTTGCACACGTCGTGCAATTTGAAAGAAGTATAGCACTCGCTAGCATGATGGATTTTGGGTGTCAATACCCCGGGAGGCGACGTCAGGGCCTGGTTCATCTCGTCGATTTCTGCCGCGAGTCAGGCCCTGCGATGCGCGGAATCAGTGACGCGGGTCGAAATCGCCGCTGAACAGCTCGTCCTCGGCATCCGGGGCCACCGGAATCTTGTGCTCTTCCGACGCCCAGGCGCCCAGGTCGATCAATTTGCAACGGTCGGAACAGAACGGCCGGAACTTGCTCTCGGGGCTCCATTCGACAGGGGCACCACAGGTTGGGCATTCGACGGTTGGGATCTGGCTCATGACTGGCCTCCACGCAAAGTAAGGTAAAAGTGATGCAGGCGTTCGACCTCGCTGTGCAGCCAGGCGAGGTCGCGGTCGTTGACCACCACGTCGTCGGCATGGCTTACGCGATCCTGGCGGCTGGACTGGGCCTTGAGAATCGCCTGGACCTGCTGTTCGCTGGTCTGGTCACGCCGCAGGGTGCGTTCGATCTGCAACTGTTCGGGGGCATCGATCACCAGGACCCGCTGGGTCATGGCGTACTGGCCAGACTCGATCAACAGCGGCGAAACCAGGATCGCGTAAGGTGATTTTGCCAGCGCCAGGTGATGGGCAATCTCTTCGGCGATCAGCGGATGCAACAAGGCTTCGAGCCAGAGGCGTTGCTCCGGTACTTCGAAGATCAGTTTGCGCAACGCGGCGCGGTCCAGTTGTCCGTCGTCTTGTAACACGCCGGGACCGAAGTGTTCGGCAATCTTCGCCAGCGCCGGTCGACCGGGCTCCACCACCCAGCGAGCGGCATGGTCGGCATCGACCGCGTGCACGCCCAGGTCGATGAAGTGTTGGGCCGCCGCGCTTTTGCCGCTGCCGATGCCGCCGGTCAAGCCGAGAATCCAGGGTTTTTCCACAGGGGTATTCATTTCAGACCGACAAACTGCCAATAGAAGTCGGTTATTTGACCACCCCAGAGCAAGGCAATCCAGCCGGCAATGGCCAGATAGGGGCCGAAAGGGATTGGCGTCGATGTTTGCGCCTTGCGCAGGCGCAGGTAAATCACGCCGATGATCGCGCCCACCACGGACGACAGGACGATCGTCAGCGGCAGGATCTGCCAACCGCCCCAGGCGCCAAACATCGCCAGCAGCTTGAAGTCGCCATGACCCATGCCATCCTTGCCGGTGATCAGCTTGAACACCCAGAACACCGTCCACAGCGTCATGTAGCCGGCAATGGCGCCCCACAACGCCTCGGGCAATGACACGAACAGCTCGAGGCTGTTGACGATCAGCCCGAGCCACATCAGCGGCAGCACCAGCACATCCGGCAGGAGTTGATGCTCGGCGTCGATCAGGCTCATGGCCAGCAGGCCCCAGGTCAGAAGCATCGCCATGCCGGCTTGCCAGCCGAACCCGAAGTGCCAGGCAATGAACGCCGACAGCAGCGCGCAGGCCAGTTCGGTCAAAGGATAACGTTTGCTGATCGGCGTCGCACAGGCCGAACAGCGCCCGCGCAGGAACAGAAAGCTCAATACCGGAATGTTTTCCCAGGCACGAATCCGGTGACCGCAGTGTGGGCACTGGGAGTGGGGCAACATCAGATTGAAGGTCGGCAGCGGCGTTTCGCCGGGCAGGCCGAGGATGTCGTGGGCCTGCACGCGCCACTCGCGTTCGAGCATTTTCGGCAGGCGCCAGACCAGTACGTTGAGGAAGCTGCCAACCAGCAGGCCGACTACCCCGGCGACGACGACGAAAGCCAGCGGGAAGTGGATCAGGATTTCGTTCAAGGGCATGTCAGATCGCTGAGCCGAGTTGGAAGATGGGCAGGTACATTGCAACCACCAGGCCGCCGACAATAACACCCAGCACCACCATGATGAACGGTTCCATCAGGCTGGTGAGATTGTCGACCAGATTGTCGACCTCGTCCTCGTAGAAACCGGCGACCTTGTCGAGCATGTCGTCGAGTGCGCCAGACTCCTCGCCAATGGCGGTCATCGAAATGGCCATATTGGGAAAAATACCGGTCGTACGCATGGAGAAATTCAGCTGCATGCCCGTCGCAACGTCCTGCCGGATGCGCAGCACCGCGCGTTTGAACACGATGTTGCCGGTGGCGCCGGCCACCGACTCCAGGGCTTCCACCAGCGGCACTCCGGCAGCGAAGGTGGTCGACAGCGTGCGGGCGAAACGCGCCACAGCGGACTTGTACATCAAGGTACCCGCCAGCGGCAGTTTCAGCAGCCAGGTGTCCTTGCGATCGCGAAAACCCTGCGAGGTTTTCAGCGCGTGGCGCACAGCGAAAGCGCCCGCGCTGAGTGCGCCCAGCAGCATCCACCACCACGCCTGCAGCCATTGCGACAGGTCGATGACCATCAGGGTGAAGGCCGGCAGTTCAGCGCCAAAACCCTTGAATACCGACTCGAACTGCGGCACCACCTTGATCAGCAGGATAGCGGTCACAATGATCGCCACGCACACGACGATCAGCGGGTAGGTCATGGCTTTCTTGATCTTCGCCTTGAGGCTTTCGCTTTTTTCCTTGTAGGTCGCCACCCGTTCCAGCAGGGTGTCCAGCGCGCCGGCCTGTTCCCCGGCGTCCACCAGGTTGCAGTACAACTCGTCGAAGTATTGCGGCTTCTTGCGCAGGGCCGTGGCGAAGCTGTTGCCTGCCGCCACGTCCTGTTTCACCTCGTCGATCAGCTTGCGCATGGCCGGGTTGTCGAAGCCTTCACCGATGATGTCGAAGGAATGCAACAACGGCACGCCGGCTTTCATCATGGTCGCCATCTGCCGGGTAAAAAGGGCAATGTCCTGGGGCGTGATGCGTTTGCCCAGCTTGAACATCGACGTGGATTTCCTGCGCACCTTGCCGGGATTGATGCCTTGCTTGCGCAATTGCGCCTTGATCAGTGCCGGGTTCTGGCCGCTCAATTCACCCGTCACCTTCGCGCCTTTCCTGTCTGTGCCTTCCCAGCTGTACACGCTGGTGCTTGCTGCCTTGACTGCCATGTTCAGCCCTTTGTAACCGCCGACGCGTTGATCGCAGCCGACCCGCTCATAGATCGTGAATGTGCCGATGCGTTCCTCGGGAAACGACTTATAGCCTAGTCAATCGGTGGAACCAAACAGCGCTGTCGAGGTGACGAAAAGTGTCAGATAGTGCGGTTCCTGGGGGAGGGAAGGTGCCTCGTCGCGATCGCGCACCCCGAGAACAGGGCGCGCCGGGCTTGGCATGGGCTGTGCTGCTGCAGGTGCAGATCATGAGATTTCGACTCATGCATGGAGGCTGTCCTTGAACAATCAAAAAGGTTTTACCCTGATCGAGCTGCTGATCGTGGTGGCGATCATCGGGATTCTGGCGACGTTTGCGATACCGGCTTACTCCAAGTACCAGGCGCGGGCCAAGGTGACGGCGGGGCTGGCCGAGATATCGGCGTTGAAGGTGGCGTTCGAGGATGTGATCAATCAAGGCGACGACCCTGATTTGTCCAATGTCGGCGGCGCTGCATTAACGTCCAACTGCACGACCTCGGCCAGCGGTAAAGCCACTGATGGTTCCGGGACTATCGGTTGCACGATCCTTAACGCGCCGGCTCAGGTGCTGAATAAAACCATCACCCTTTCGCGTACGGTGGCAGGCTGGACCTGTGCCACCACCGTCGACCAGGAGTACGCGCCGAAAGGCTGCACGGGGGTTGCCCCGAAAGCCTGATCCATTCATTTATTGCCTGATACCCCGCCTGTGCGGGGTATTTTTTGTTCGACGTTCAGGGCTACCGAGTATTTGAGAAAACTTCCGACAATTCATGGCCTTAGGCCTTACTCAAAACCCGCAACTTGCATGTAGAGAATTTCCAACTCATGCATTTTGCATGATTTCGAGAAATCGCTGATTTTATAAGTTGTTGATTTATATGGTATTTGCATCTGTTTCAAAGTTGGCACAGCGTTCGCAATATCTCCGGTAAGCCTGCTGAAAAGACAATCAGCAGATTTTCCAGAAAAACAGGAGTTACTCGTATGAAGAAGTTCGCTATCGCTGCCGCTACTGCTACCGCGCTGACCCTGACCATGGCCAACGCTGCATTTGCCCAGACTCAGGCCACACAAGCACCCATGATGCTGGCCGCCGGTGAAGTCACCGAAGCGAAAGAGGATGTTTCCGATACCTGGATCACTACCAAAGTCAAATCGGACCTGGTCACCGAAAAAGGCATTCCCGGCACCGACATCAAAGTGGAAACCAACAAAGGTGTTGTGTCTCTGTCGTCCACCGTTGCGGTAACGGATGCCCAGAAAACCACCGCAGTGGCTATCACCAAGAAAATCAAAGGCGTCAAGGCGGTCTCCGCTGACGGCCTGAAAGCCGAGTAAGGCAAGACTTCTCGCTTGGACTGGGAGAAGGCGCGGTAGGCGGGCCGAGTCATACGTCTGCCGCAACTGAGAAGTTCATGCGACCGGCCACAGGGATGTGGCCATTACAGGCCCCGGCATTCGTGTCGGGGCCTGTTCTATTGGGGTATCGCAAATCCAATGTGGGAGCGGGCTTGCTCGCGAAAGCGGTGTGACAGTCAATACAAGTGTCGACTGTCACACCGCTTTCGTCGGAACGCCGCCCGGAGCAAGCCCGCTCCCACATTGGTACGTGTTGTGTTTAATGACCGCGTTTACGGGTGAGCAGCCGTTCGCCCATCACTCAGCGTCCAGGTGCATTGGGGTGACCACCTTGCCGTCCTTTTCCGCTTCGCCCAACTGGGCGTCGATGAAGTACACCCGGTCGTCCGCGAGCTGACCCTTGTCGACCAGATAATCCTTGATGCTGCTGGCGCGTTCCTGGCCCAGCTCACGCAACAGCACTTCGCTGGAGCTCCAGAACTGGATCACGTCCGCACGCATTTTCGCCGTGCGTTCTTCCTTGCCCAGGTCTTTCCATTCGGCGGGCGGCTGGACCTTCAGGCGCGTGCGGTAGATCCCTTCGAGCAGCGGACCTTTCTCGCTGTCCGGTACCTCAACCAGATTCGCCTTCGCCGGCACCTTGTCGCCGCGGCGCTGGAGCATCTTGTAGTAGTTGTACTGATATTCCCGTTCCAGGCGTTGCTCGGCGAGCAGCGGGCCATCACTGCTCTTGGCAGCGGTGCCTTCGATTTCCAGGCGCAGGGTCGGGCGTTCCTTGAGGGCCTGGGACAGTTTGACCAGGGCCGCTTCGGCGTCCTTGCTCAGGTCGCTCGAGCCCGGCGCGAATGACACGGTACCCAGGTCCTCCGAGCCACCACCGGCCACCAGGCCACCAATGAGTTTGAACGGCGCGGCGGCAGCCTTGACGATCAGGTTGCGCAGGGTTTGCCAGACAATCGGCATCACGCTGAACTGCGGATTGTTCAGGTCGCCGGTCACCGGCAGTTCGATGGAAATCTTGCCGTCGACGTCCTTGAGCAGGGCAATCGCCAGTTTCAGCGGCAGGCTCACGGCATCCGGGCTGTCGACTTTTTCGCCCAGTTGCAACTGCTCGACCACTACCTTGTTTTCAGCCTTGAGCTGGCCTTTGGTGATCACGTAATGCAGGTCGAGGTTGAGTCGGCCTTTGCGGATGCGATAACCGGCGAACTTGCCGGAGTAGGGGGTCAGCGTGGTCAGTTCCACGCGTTTGAAGCTGGTGGCGATGTCGAGGCTGGCCATCGGGTCGAACGGGTTGACCGCGCCCTTGATGGTCACCGGTGCGTAGCGGTCGACCTTGCCCTTGATATCGACAGTGGCCGGTTTCGCCTGGCGGCTGTCGATGGTGCCGATCGAACCGTTGAGCTGCTGGATGGCGGTGGCGAAGTTTGGGGTCAGGCTGAAGTCGGCGAAGTTCGCCGAACCGTCGTTGATGGCAATGCCGCCGATATGGATGCCCAGGGGCTTGTCCTTGCTGGCGGTTCTGGCGGCGGCAGGCTTGGTCGCGGACTCGGGCGGTTGCGGGATCAGCAGATCGTCGATGTTGGTGGTGCGGTCATCGTTGATCATGAAGCGCGCATAGGGTTGCAGCAGGTTGATCTTGTCGATCGACAGGCTGTCGCCATGTTGGTAGTTGAGGCCTTCGACCACCAACTGCTGCCACTTGAGAAAGTCCCGGGTTTTCAGGGTGTCGAGGGTGTGCAGCTGATCGACCTGAGCGCGGCCGGTGACGCTGAGGGCCAGCGGCTCGGTGCTTTTCAGGTTGACCGCCAGGTCGCTGCCGAGCATGCCGCTGCGCAGCTCCAGGCGAATGAACGGGCTGATGTAGGACTGGGCGACACGCAGGTCAATGTCCTTGGTCTGTACATTGAGCCTGGCGCTGACAGGCGCCAGGTTGACCTCGCCATCGGCCGTGAGCTTGCCCTGCTTGCCCACGCCGGTGTCGAGCTTGAGGGCGAAGGGCGAGCCATTGAGGCTGTCGAACTTCTGCAAGTCGAGATTCAGCGGGCTCAGCTCTACTTCCACCGGCGGTTGCGCCTTGCGGTCCGCCAGATGCACTTTGTAATCGCGCAATTGCACATCGGTGAGCAGCACTTGCCAGGGTTTGCCAGGCTCCGCCGGTTCGGGTTTCGGCGAATCGGCGGCCGCCGGGGTGCTCGGCGGTTCGGCGTTGGCCTTGGCCGCCGGTTTGGACGGTTGGCTGGCGAACAGTTTCTGCCAGTCGAGCTGGCCATCGGCTTCCAGTGCCGCCCAGGTTTCCAGCTTTTGGCTGCGGATCTTGCCGACCACCACTTGCTGTTTGGCCAGGTCCACCGTGGTTTCGCTGATGTCCAGACGCTCGAGCTTCGCCAGCGGCCGTCCGTCCGGGGCCTTGATCGCGAAGGGTGCGACGCTGACTGCGAGGTTGTTCAGCAGCAGTTCGGTCTGCTTGGCCAGGCTGAGTTTGTAGTCGGTACTGAGGCTCATCACCCCGCTTTCGAGGTCCAGGGGCACGGCGTCGCGGACATAGGGCCAAAAGGCTTTCATCTTGCCGTCGGTAATTTTCAGCTTGCCTTCAGAGGCGAACGGAATGAGGCTGAAGTTGCCGGTCCAGTCGACCTGGCCACCGTTGGGGCCAATAGCGACCAGTTCCATGTCGGCGCTGTCTTCGGGCAAGGTGCTGAGGTTTTTCAGTTCGAAGTCGAGTTTGTCGTAGAGAAACTCGATCGCTTCGCTGGGGCGCTCATCCTTGAAGTGCAAGGCGCCGCCCGCCAGTTTGATCCGGTCTATGCGCAGCGGGAACGGCTTGGCGTTCGGATCGGCCGGCGTGGGTTCGCTCGCTGGCAGTTTGAACAGCCCGCGCAGATTGAGTTTGCCGTCCTTGCCGAAGAGGATTTCGGTCTTGGATTTTTCCAGTTCGATTTCCGACAGGTGCAGCGCCTGGGTCCAGAGGCTGTCGAGATGCAGGTTGGCGTACAGTCGTTCGAAGCCGACCTGCTCTTTGCCGGGCTCGCCGATGTTCAGGCCCCAAAGGGTCACTTCAAGGCTGAACGGGTTGAGTTCGATACGCTGGAGGGTGGCGGGCGTCGTGGCGTAGTGGGCCAGTTGTTGGTTGGCAACGCGCAACGCGATGCCCGGCAAAATCAGAAAGCCCAGCAGACTGTAGAGCGCCAGAGCAGTCAACAAGGCGCCGATGGCGCGAATCAATCCTTTGTACATGTGCGGCTTCATCTGTCTGGATCGGAGTGCCTTGGAGTATGGCACGCGATTTCGGTTCCGAAGTCCTCACATCCTGCGGGATTTGTCGGAAAACAACGGCGACTTTCAGAACTGCAGAATCAGGGTTTTCAGGGGTGGCTGCTGGTCCATCGACGGGAAATCGCCGCCTGGTTTCATCACCGTCCACTCCCGGACCGGCCGGCCGGCTTTCTCGGCGCAACGCAGGACCTGCTCGCGCCAGTCGTCCATGCTGACTTTTGCCAGGTTGTTGCAGCAGATCAGCACGCCGTTGTCAGCGGTGGTCAGGACTGCCGGCTTGAGCAGGCTCTGATAGTCGCGCAGCAGGTCGACGGTACCGAAAGCACTCTTGGCCCAGGCCGGCGGATCGAGCAGCACCAGGTCATACTGACGCTGTTCCAGGCGTTGATAGCTCGGCAGTTTCTGCCCGCGACGCTGGCTGATGGGCAGGCCGGCCAACTGGCGAATGGCCGGGAAGTAGTCGGACTGGATGAATTGCATGGTCGGCAATTGCGGGTTGAGCAAGCCATTCTCGCGACCGACCGCCAGGTTGCCTTCGGCGAAATCCAGGTTGCACACCTCGCTGGCCCCCCCGGCTGCGGCGCTGAGACCGACCCCGCAGGTGTAGGCGAACAGGTTCAGTACGCTTTTGTTCTTGCTGTGGTCCTTGACCCAGCCGCGGGTATTGCGCAGGTCGAGGAACAACAGCGGGTCCTGCCCGGCGTGGCGCCCGCGCACCCGATAATTGAGGCCCCACTCGTGGCCCACCAGGTCTTGCAGCGCGGCTTCGTCGGCACGGTAGACAGTGTCTTCGCGGTCGATGCGCGAGTTGCCACGGGAGCGGTCGTTGTAGACCAGCAGGGTTTCAAACCCCAGGGTTTGATTGACCATTTCGTGCAGTTGCAGCAACGCTTCGCGGTCGAGCGACTGGTGGAAACTCTGCACCATCAGTTGCGGGCCGTAGCGGTCGATGGTCAGGCCGCCGGCGCCTTCCTGGCTGCCATGGAACAGGCGATAGCAGTCGGTGCCCTGGCTGTGCAGTTCGGCCAGCAGATCCTGACGATGTTCAAGGGCGGCGCGCAGCGCCTGATTCAAGGAGGACATGCCGGGCGCCTTGCAGGTGGAATTGGGCGCGGGAGTTTAACAGCTTGGGCTTGCTGAAATACCGCATTATCGTTCTTCGCGGGCAAGCCTCGCTCCTACAGCCCCATTCGTCTTTTCGCACGATGTACCGAGCCATTGCGC
This sequence comes from Pseudomonas sp. YuFO20, assembly GCF_035064975.1. NCBI lineage: Bacteria > Pseudomonadati > Pseudomonadota > Gammaproteobacteria > Pseudomonadales > Pseudomonadaceae > Pseudomonas > Pseudomonas sp. YuFO20. The sequence goes on along the minus strand of NZ_JAXDEO010000023.1, from coordinate 25,495 downwards.
ACCGCCCAGCGCAGCATCGGCGCACTGCGGTTGACGCTGGCGCGGATCAATTTGCGTTGCAGCGGGCCTTGGTGCACGCCAAGCATGTCACTGGCCCAGTCCGGCAGCAGATCGATCCCGGCCTGCATCATCAAACCGCCGAATGGCTTGGCCAGACGGCTGGGGGAGGGGGCGTTCAACAGCAATCGCAGCACTTCCCGACTGCGTTCGTCGCACAGCAGCTGCGGGCGAATGCGCTCAAGATAAGCGGCAATCTCCTGCCGGGAGCGCGGCACGTCACGGGCGCCCAGACGTTCGGCCACCAGCGCGATCTCTGCGTAATAACGATCCTGATCGGCCAGGGACAGGTGTGGATTGCGATAACGCAAATGCGCGGCGAGGAAGTTGCTGACCTCCGCCACATGCACCCAGGTCAGCAGATCGGGGTCGCTGGCGGCATAGGGCCGGCCATCGGGTGCGGTGCCTGTGACTTGCAGGTGGATGGTGCGCACTTTTTCGATCAGCCAGTCGGCGTCCTGTCGTGAGCCAAAGGTGGTGCCGGAAATGAATTGCCCGGTGCGACGCAGGCGACCGAGCATGTCCTCGCGAAAGTTCGAATGGTCCCACACACCCGCCAGGGCCAGCGGGTGCAGGGCCTGCAACATCAGGGCGCTGATGCCGCCGATCAACATGCTGCTGAAGTCGCCGTGGACTTGCCAGCTCACCGAGTCGGGCCCGAACAGCCCGGGGTCGCCCTTGGGGTTTTCCAGGTCGAGCTTGCCCAGGGACAGGCCGGTCAGGCTCATGATCTGGGTTTCGATGCGATTGCGGATGAATTCCATGGTGTCCCGGTGATTGACTGTAGGAGCTGCCGCAGGCTGCGATCTTTTGATCCTGAAGGCAACGTCAAAAGATCGCAGCCTGCGGCAGCTCCTACAGGAGGCGGTAGTACGTTATTGATTCAGGCGCTTGTCGATCAGGCCCTGGACCACGCTCGGATCGGCCAGGGTCGAGGTGTCGCCCAGGCTGTCCAGTTCGTTGCAGGCGATCTTGCGCAGAATGCGCCGCATGATCTTGCCTGAACGGGTTTTCGGCAAGGCCGGCGCCCACTGGATCAGGTCGGGCTTGGCGAAGCTGCCGATTTCCTTGCTGACGTGGGCGAGCAGGGCTTTTTTCAGTTCTTCATTTTGCTCGACGCCGTTCATGGGGGTGACGAAGGCGTAGATGCCCTGGCCCTTGACGTCATGCGGGTAACCGACCACGGCGGCTTCGGCGATGTTGTCGTGCAGGACCAGAGCGCTCTCCACTTCGGCGGTGCCGATGCGGTGCCCGGAGACGTTGATGACATCGTCGATGCGCCCGGTGATCCAGTAGTCGCCATCTTCGTCGCGGCGGGCGCCATCGCCGGTGAAGTAGTAGCCGGGGTAGGGCTTGAAGTAGGTGTCGACCATGCGTTGCGGGTCGCCGTAGACGCTGCGGATCTGCGCCGGCCAGCTGGATTTGATCGCCAGCACGCCGCTGCCGGCGCCTTTGATTTCCTTGCCATGCTCGTCCAGGAGCACCGGTTGTACGCCGAACATCGGCTGCGTCGCGCAGCCCGGTTTGATCCGTTGCGCACTGACCAGCGGGCTGAGCATGATGCCGCCGGTTTCGGTCTGCCACCAGGTATCGACAATCGGGCAGCGCTGTTCGCCGACGACATTGAAGTACCACTCCCAGGCTTCCGGGTTGATCGGCTCACCGACAGTGCCGAGCAATCTGAGGCTGGCGCGAGACGATTCCTTCAACGGTTCTGCGCCTTCGCGCATCAGCGCGCGCAGTGCAGTAGGGGCGGTGTAGAAAATGTTCACCTTGTGCTTGTCGATCACCTGCCAGAACCGCGAGGTGCTCGGGTAGCTCGGCACGCCTTCGAAGATCAGGGTGGTGGCGCCATTGGCCAGGGGGCCGTAGACGATGTAGCTGTGGCCGGTGACCCAGCCGACGTCGGCGGTGCACCAGAACACTTCACCGTCGCGGTAGTCCAGCACGTATTTGAAGGTCATGGCCGCTTGCAGCAGGTAGCCCCCGGTGGTGTGCAGCACGCCTTTGGGTTTGCCGGTGCTGCCGGAGGTGTAGAGGATGAACAGCGGGTCTTCGGCGTCCATCGGCTCAGGCGGGCAGTCGTCGCCTACGTCGCGTAGCGCCTGGTGATACCAGAGGTCCCGGCCCTCGACCCAGTTCACCGGGTTCTGGGTTCGTTCGACCACGACCACGGTGCTGACATCCGGGCAGCTTTGCAGCGCCTTGTCGACATTGTGCTTGAGTGGCACGAATTTGCCGCCGCGCACGCCTTCATCGGCAGTGATCACTGTGCGGCAGTCGGCGTCGAGGATCCGGTCGCGCAGCGAATCCGGCGAGAACCCGCCGAACACCACCGAATGCACCGCGCCGATGCGTGTGCAGGCGAGCATGGCGTAGGCCGCTTCGGGGATCATCGGCATGTAGATGCACACCCGGTCGCCTTTCTTCACGCCACGACTTTTGAGCACGTTGGCCAGGCGGCAGACGTAATGGTGCAGTTTCTTGTAAGTGATCTGGGTGGATTCGGCGGGGTCGTCGCCTTCCCAGATGATCGCGGTTTGATCGCCGCGCTTGGCCAGGTGACGGTCAATGCAGTTGAAGCTGACGTTCAGCTTGGCGCCGGCAAACCAGTGGGCTTCACCGGTCTTCAGGTCGTAGCGCTGGACGGTTTGCCACGGTGTGCTCCAGTCGAGGAAGCGGGTGGCTTGTTCGGCCCAGAAGGTGCTGGGGTGTTCGATGGATTCGCGGTACAGGCGGTGATAGTCGTCCTGACTCAGTTGTGCAGCCCGGCGCACGGCATCGGCTTTAGGGAACGTGCTGATATCGAACATGACGGTTCCTTCTTCTTGTTGTGGCGAAGAGGGGAGCTGCGCGACCCTCGTAGGAGCTGGCTTGCCAGCGAAAGCGGTGTATCAGTCGACATAAGTATTGCCTGATATACCGTCTTCGCTGGCAAGCCAGCTCCTACAAAGGTTAGTACAAGCGTCAAATCAGCCGCGGTGACGTCCGCGGAAGTAGTTGATCAAGCCCTGGGTGGACGCGTCGTCAGCCGGGGTTTCTTCGCTGCCGACCAGGCGGTTGTAGACGCCTTTGCCCAGTTCCTTGCCCAGCTCCACACCCCATTGGTCGAAGGCATTGATGCCCCAGATCACGCTTTGCACGAAGACTTTGTGCTCGTACATCGCCACCAACGCACCCAGGCGCCGCGGGCTGATGCGCTCGACCACCAGGGTGTTGCTCGGACGGTTGCCCGGGATCACCTTGTGCGGCGCAAGGCTCTGCACCTGCTCTTCGCTCATGCCTTTGTCACGCAGCTCGGCCTGGGCTTCGGCCAGGGTCTTGCCGAGCATCAGCGCCTGGCTTTGCGACAGGCAGTTGGCGTACAGCCACTGGTGGTGGTCGGCCACCGGGTTGAAGCTGACGATCGGCACGATGAAGTCGGCCGGGATCAGTTGGGTGCCCTGGTGCAGCAACTGGTGGTAAGCGTGCTGGCCGTTGCAACCTACGCCACCCCAGATCACCGGGCCGGTGTCGGTGCTGACGGGCGTACCGTCCTGGCGCACGCTCTTGCCGTTGGATTCCATGTCCAGCTGTTGCAGGTGCTTGGTGATGTTACGCAGGTAGTGGTCGTACGGCAGGATCGCGTGGCTTTGCGCGCCCCAGAAATTGCCGTACCACACGCCGAGCAGGGCCAGCAGCACCGGCATGTTCTGGTCGAACGGGGTGTTCAGGAAGTGCTGGTCCATGGTGTACGCACCGGACAGCAGTTCCTTGAAGTTCGACATGCCGATGGCCAGGGCGATCGGCAAACCGATGGCCGACCACAGCGAGTAACGCCCGCCGACCCAGTCCCACATCGGGAAGATGTTCTCTTCGCGGATGCCGAACGCTACGGCGGCGGCGTTGTTGCTTGATACTGCGATGAAGTGGCGATGCAGTTCGGCTTCCGAACCGCCCTGGGCCAGGTACCAGGCGCGGGCGGCCTGGGCGTTCTTCAGCGTTTCGAGGGTGTTGAAGGATTTCGACGAAACGATGAACAGCGTGGTCTCGGCGCGCAGCTTCATGGCCAGTTCGTGGAACTCGCTGCCATCGATGTTTGCCAGGTAGTGGCAACGCACACCTTTCTGGGCATAGGCCAGCAGGGCTTCGGAGACCAGCTCGGGCCCCAGGAACGAACCACCGATGCCGATGTTGACCACGTCAGTGATCGGCTTCTCGGAGTAGCCGCGCCACAGGCCGTCGTGGATACGGCCCACGAGGTCGGTGATCTGGTTCAGCACTTTGTGCACTTCTGGCATCACGTTGACGCCGTTGACCGACAACTTGTCGCCGACCGGACGACGCAGGGCGGTGTGCAGGGCAGGGCGTCCTTCGGAGGCGTTGACGATCTCGCCATCGAACAGCGATTTGATTGCGCCCTTGAGGTCGACTTCGTCGGCCAGGCCCACCAGCAGGTCGCGGGTCTGGGCGTTGATCAGGTTCTTCGAGTAGTCGAGAAACAGACCGCAGCTACTGAGGGTGAATTGATTGAAGCGCTGCGGGTCGGCGTTGAAGGCCTCGCGCATGTTGAAATCCTGCATGGCCTGGCGGTGGTCTTTCAACGCCTGCCAGGCGGGCAGGGTGGTCACGTCGTGGGGGGTGCGGTAATACGCCATCGCTGCGGGTTTCCTTTTACTTGAACTGCCTTTAAGACACTGAAAATACCGGAATGTCCTGACCACTGACTGGCGGTAACCCGGTTAGCCTGCGTGCACACGATTAAATAGCGCAGACCGGTAACAGTAAACCCAGTGAGACGATCTGTCTTGGCTTTGTCGGACCTGCTACCGGTACTTTTTTGTACCGGTGCGGTCGTGGGGGGATTTCAGGCGGGGGTGTCGAGGTTCAGGTGCAGGTTGTCGATCAGGCGCGTCGTCCCCAGGAACGCCGCCACCAGGATCACCAGGTCGCGATCTTCCGGGGTGGCCGGGCGCAGGCTCAGGCCATGGCGAATTTCCAGGTAGTCGGGACGCAGGCCCGCCGCTTCGAGCTGTTGCAGCTTGGCACGGATCAGGGCCGGGTAATCGCGCTCGCCTTGTTTGATCGCTTCGGCGATCTCGCTCAGCGTGCGATACACCACCGGCGCCACGGCGCGCTGATCTGCGTCGAGGAAGCCATTGCGCGACGACAGCGCCAGGCCATCGGCCGCCCGCACCGTCGGCTCGCCAATGATCTGGATCGGCATGTTCAGGTCATGCACCAGCGCGCGAATGACTGCCAGTTGCTGAAAGTCTTTCTGGCCGAAGATCGCCAGGTCCGGCTGGACCATGTTGAACAGCTTGCTGACCACCGTTGCCACACCTTCGAAATGCCCCGGACGGCTGGCGCCGCACAGGCCTTCGGAAAGCTGCGGGACGCTGACGCGGGTCTGGCCGGTCATGCCGCCGGGGTACATCTCTTCAACGGTCGGCGCGAACAGCAGGTCGCAACCGGCTTCGAGCAGTTTTTCCTGGTCGGCGGCGAGGGTGCGCGGGTATTTGTCGAGGTCTTCGCCAGCACCGAACTGCAGCGGGTTGACGAAAATGCTCGCGACCACGAAATCCACCCGCTGGGTGGCCTTGGTGATCAGCGCGACATGCCCGCTGTGCAGGTTGCCCATGGTCGGCACAAAGCCGATGCGCTTGCCTTCACTGCGGGCACGGGCCACGGCGGCCCGTAGTTCGCGTACGGTTTTGACGGTGTTCATGCAGAGAATCCGTGTTCGATGCCTGGGAAAGTCGCCGCTTTGACTTCAGTGACGTAAGCGCTCAGGGCCGCGTGGATGCTTTCCTGGCCGGCCATGAAGTTTTTCACGAACTTGGGGACGCGACCGGTAATCGACAGGCCCAGCATGTCGTGCAGGACCAGTACCTGGCCGTCGGTGCGGTGGCCGGCGCCAATCCCGATGACCGGAATGCCCACGGCCTGGGTGATTTCTTCGGCCAGCTCGCTCGGCACGCATTCGAGCAGCAGCATCGACGCGCCGGCCTGTTCCAGCGCGATGGCATCGGCACGCATCTGCCGCGCCTGGTTTTCGTTGCGACCCTGGACCTTGTAGCCGCCGAGGATGTTCACCGATTGCGGGGTCAGGCCCATGTGGGCGCAGACCGGAACGCCCCGTTCTGCCAACAGGCGGATCGAGTCCGCCAGCCACAACGCGCCTTCAACCTTGATCATGTGAGCGCCGGCCTGCATCAGCAGGGCGCTGTTGGTCATGGCCTGTTCCGTGGTGGCGTAGGCCATGAACGGCAAGTCGGCAAGGATCAGGGCGTCGGTGTTACCGCGTTTGACGGCTGCCACATGGTAAGCCATTTCGGCGGTGGTGACCGGCAGGGTGCTGTCGTGACCTTGCAGAACCATGCCGAGTGAGTCGCCCACCAGCAGCACTTCGACGCCGGCCTGGTTGCAGGCGTGGGCGAAGGTTGCGTCATAGCAGGTCAGCATGGTGATTTTTTCACCTTTTTGCTTGAGACCTTGCAGAGTGGTCAGGGTGATGGCTGGCATGAAAAGTTCCTCATTCAGGCGCTGTGGAAACTACTGCGAGTAACGCGCGTGATTCTTCGTTGAATACAGGCGCACGGTCTTTTGTCGTGCTTTGAAGGCCTGGATTGCGCCCTTGATGCCGTGGTGACGGCAGCGGGACGCCTATAGTCGTGAGGAGAACGTGGGAAGTCAATTGCGTGTGTTACCGCATTGTTACGCCCGCGGTGTTACCGGGGTGACTGATGCGTTTCAGCAAATGCCAACATCAAAAGATCGCAGCCTTCGGCAGCTCCTACAGGTCATCACCGTCCTGTAGGAGCTGCCGAAGGCTGCGATCTTTTGGTGCAACTCAGTCTACCGGCAGGCGTTCCAGCCCGACGAACGGGCAGGCAGCGAGCAAGTCGGCCAGTGCTCGGCCATCGGCCAGGCGTAGGTCGGCGGGCGTCAGTTCGGCCAGGGGATACAGGACGAAGGCCCGCTCCTGCATATGGTAATGCGGGACTTTCAGGCGAGGTTCGTCGATCAGGCGGTCACCGAACAGCAGGATGTCCAGGTCCAGCGTACGCGGGCCCCAGCGCTCAAGGCGCTCGCGGCCCTGGCCGGTTTCGATGGACTGCAAGGCGTCCAGCAGCTCAAGCGGTGCCAGAGCGCTGTCGAGCGCGGCCACTGCGTTGGTATAACGCGGCTGGCCGGGCAGCAACGAGTCGCTTTGATAGAAGGCAGAAACCCCGACCAGTTGCGATTGCGGCAACTGAGCCAGTGCCTCGATGGCGCTGCGCAGCTGTTCGGCGGGGTCAGCCAGGTTGCTGCCCATGCCGATGTAGATGCGTTCCATGGATTACTCGCCCGTGGTGCTCGAAGCGTCCGCTGAGCGCTTGCGCTTGGAGCCGCCGCTGCGGCGACGTTTGCGTGGGCCGCCGGTACCGTCGTCCTTGCCACTGAGGTCGCGAATCATGTCGCGACGCTCGCTGTCATTGGCATCCTGGTAGTCGGTCCACCATTCGCCCAGGCCATCGGTCTGCTCGCCCGCGCTTTCGCGCAGCAGCAGGAAGTCGTAGCCGGCGCGGAAGCGCGGATTGTCCAGCAGCAGGTCGGCGCGTTTGCCGCTGCGCCGTGGCAGGCGCTCCTGCATGTCCCAGATCTCGCGGATCGGCATGGTGAAGCGTTTCGGGATCGCGATGCGCTGGCACTGCTCGGCAATCAGCTCGTGAGCGGCTTCCTGCATCGCCGGAATCGGCGGCATGCCACGATCCTGCAGGCGCAATACGCGCGCCGGCAGAGCGGGCCAAAGCAGGGCGGCAAACAGGAACGCCGGGGTGACCGGCTTGTTCTGCTTGATGCGCAGGTCGGTGTTGATCAGGGCTTCGCTGATCAGGGTGTGGGTGTAGGTCGGGTTGTATTCCAGTGCCTCGGCGCTGGCCGGGAACAGTGGATCGAACAATTGCAGGTCGACCAGCATTTCAAAAGTGTCGGCCGCGTGGCCGGACAGGAATAGCTTGAGCACTTCTTCGAACAAGCGGGCCGACGGGATCTCGCGCAGCATGGGCGCGAGGTCGCGGATGGGCGCGGCACTGTGTTTTTCGATGCCGAAATTCAGCTTGGCGGCAAACCGCACGGCGCGCAGCATCCGCACCGGGTCTTCCTGGTAACGCTGCTTGGGGTCGCCAATCAAGCGGATCAGTTGGTTGCGAATGTCGTGCACGCCGTTGGCGTAATCGAGAATGCGTTCGCTGACCGGATCGTAATACAGGGCATTGATGGTGAAGTCGCGGCGTTGCGCGTCTTCTTCCAGGGTGCCGTAGACGTTGTCGCGCAGGATGCGCCCGCTTTCGTTACGCGAGGATTGATTTTGATCTTCCTCTTCGTCGTTCTGCGGGTGGTTGGCGCGGAAGGTCGCGACTTCGATGATTTCGCGGCCAAAGTGGATATGCACCAGTTTGAACCGACGGCCAATGATCCGTGCATTACGGAATTCGGCGCGTACCTGTTCAGGGGTGGCGCTGGTGGCGACGTCGAAATCTTTCGGCGTGATGCCGAGCAGCATGTCACGCACACAACCGCCGACCAGATAGGCCTGGTAACCGGCGCCCTGCAGGCGTTCGACGATGTTCACCGCGTAACGGCTGAATTGCCCCTTTTGCAGCGAATGTTGGCCGCTATTGAGCACTTCAGGCGTGCTGCGGATGTGTTGCGTACGACGCACGGGAGTACGGAATGACTGGAACAGCTTCTTCAGCATGGGATGCACTGTTTGAAGGAATGTTCGGCCAAAACGAAGAATGACCGCATGATGGGCGGGGATTCTAGCATTTAGTCGAGGGATGGTGTAGGACACAGCGGATTTGAGGTGTAGGAGCGAGGCGGGGCGGGCGAATCGCAGAAACTACAAGGGGAGCCGAAGCTCCCCAAGAAGTAGTTGCATGCTCATTTTTGTTATTGGTTTCGGGCTTCTTGTTTTTGTTGAGTGCCCTCGCCATGAAGCTTTCCTTCATGACACTCCCAATCGGGAGCCAAGAGCAAACGGATTGCTTTGGTCGCTGTGCTGCAGTGATCTTGCGATCCAACCAGTTCAGGCTCTGTCTTAAGACAGTTTTTTGTTGTTCTCGGCCTGGTCGTGGGGCATGCCCCAAATACAACGCCTCTCCAAAAGAATCAGTTAGCTGCGCCTCTCGCCGTCTTGTTTTTATTGTGCGTGAGTCGATACGTCTTATTTTTATTGTCTTGTGCATTGCTTGTTATTGTTCTTGTACCAAACATATAGCAGGGTGCGTGCCAACTTTTGCGAACCCCAGTAAAACAAGGGGTTAGGCGAACCGAAGGGGTAAATGGGGGCGAAAAAAAGCCGGGGCTTCGTTACCGTAAGCCCCGGCTTCTGTTACGTGAAAAACCTGAGGTAACAGTTTTTTCACAAAATCATGTGTTACCCGCACATGAGACAGGTGGGGTTCAGCTTTCGCTGGCCACCCCGGTTTTGCGCCGCGGGATACCCAGGCGCTGACGGCGTTCCCACAGGCATTTGCGACTGACCCCGAGTTTGCGCGCCAGCTCGGTCTCGGTCATGTGGTCCTGATGCTCGAGCACGAAGTGCTGGAAGTAGTCTTCCAGGGACAGGTCTTCGGTCGGCTCATGATTGTTGTTGCCGGCGTTGCCGTTGCCCTGTTGTGGGGGCAGGCCGATGAACTCGTCGTCTTCCAGGTCGCCCAGTTCGATGTCGATGCCCAGCAGCTCGGCGGAAATCTCGGGGCTCTCGCTCAGGATGACCGCGCGCTCTACCGCGTTTTCCAGCTCACGAACGTTACCCGGCCACGAGTAGTGACGAATGGCTTGCTCGGCGTCCGCGGCGAACTTGAGGTCGGTACGGTTGATCCGCGCGCTTTGCCGCGCCAGGAAGGCGTTGGCGATTTCATTGACGTCCGCGCCACGTTCGCGCAGGGCCGGCAGTTTCAGGGCGATCACGTGGAGGCGGTAATAAAGGTCTTCACGGAACTGGCCGATCTTTGCCAGGCTCTTGAGGTCTCGGTGAGTCGCGGCGATCAGGCGCACATCGACCTTTTGCGACTGGACCGAGCCCACTCGACGAATTTCACCTTCCTGCAACACACGCAGCAGGCGCGCCTGGGCTTCCAGTGGCAGCTCACCGATTTCATCGAGGAACAAGGTGCCGCCGTCCGCCGCTTCCACCAGGCCGGCACGTCCGGCGCTGGCGCCGGTGAACGCGCCCTTCTCGTGGCCGAACAGTTCGGACTCGATCAGGCTTTCCGGAATGGCCGCGCAGTTCACCGAAATCATCGGTGCCTTGGCCCGCTTGGAGAGGTTGTGCAGGGCTCGCGCCACCAGTTCCTTACCGGTACCGGACTCGCCCTGGATCAGGACATTGGAGTCAGTCGGCGCGACTTTGCGGATCTTGCCATACAGGTCTTGCATCGGTGGGCACGAGCCGATGATGCCGATCTCGCCGTTGCTGTTGTCGGTGCCGGGCTTGGCCGCGCCATTGCCGGCTTTGGCGGCAACCGGTTCGCTGCTGGCTTGCGCCGATTGCCGGTCACGCAGGATGCGCGCGACGGCCTGGAGCATTTCGTCGTGATCGAAAGGCTTGGCGATGTAGTCCACCGCGCCCATCTTCATCGAGTCCACTGCCGAGCGCAGGCTGGCATAGCTGGTCATGATCAGCACCGGCGTACCCTGGCCCAGCTTGATCAACTCGGTGCCCGGCGCGCCCGGCAGGCGCAGGTCACTGACGATCAGGTCGAACGTGGGAATGGTGAAGCGTTCTTGTGCTTCCTGCACTGAACCGGCTTCGCTGACCTGGTACTGGTTGCGTTCCAGCAGGCGGCGCAAGGCGGAGCGGATAATTGTTTCGTCTTCGACGATCAAAATGTGCGGCATTGATTCGATACTCTCGACGGTCTCAGTTCACAGCGGACGTCGCTTCGACATGACGCGGTAAAGTCACCCGGATCCGGGTGCCGCGTTGGCTCTGTACATCAGCCGGGCTGTCGATGGTGATTTGTCCATAATGCTCTTCAACGATGGAATAGACCAGTGCAAGGCCCAGACCGGTACCTTCACCCGGGTCCTTGGTGGTGAAGAAGGGTTCGAACAATCGGTCCATGATGCTCTTTGGAATTCCGCTGCCTTCGTCTTCCACGATCAGGTCGACCGTGTGTTCGCCGGCTTCGCTTTTTACCCGCACCGCGCTGCCCGCAGGCGAAGCGTCGCGGGCGTTCGAGAGCAGGTTGATCAAGACCTGGGCGAGCCGCTGCGGGTCGCCTTCGACCCAGTGGTCGGGGTCGCACAGGTTGTAGAACTGCACTTCGAAATTGCGCCGGTTCAGGGCCAGCAGGCCGATGGCGTCCTGGGCCACTTCCGCCAGACAGACGGGCTCGTCGCTGTGCTGGTGGCTGCCGGCATGGGCGAAGCTCATCAACGACTGCACGATGCGCGACACGCGCTTGGTCTGTTCGAGGATCTGCCCGCTGATTTCCTTGAGCTCGCCGTCTTCCTCGCGCTCTTCGCGCAGGTTCTGCGCCAGGCAGGCGATGCCGGTGATCGGGTTGCCGATTTCATGGGCCACGCCCGCGGCCAGGCGACCGATGCTGGCCAGGCGCTCGGAATGCACCAGTTTGTCTTCGAGCATCTGGGTTTCGGTCAGGTCTTCCACCAGCAACACCAGACCACTGTTGCCCGGTGCGAGTGGTTCATCGATCGCCGCTTTGTGCAGGTTCAGCCAGCGAGTCTGGCCGTCGAGGGCCAGGTGCTGTTTGTGCAAGTGCTCGTCCGGGACATTGATGAAGCCCTGCAGCAGCGCTTTCCACGGATCGGCAATGGTGCTCAGGCGCGAACCGACCACGCGCTGCGCGGCAATCCCGGTCAGTTCCTCCATGGCTTTGTTCCACATGAGGATTTCCTGGTCCTTGGCCAGCGAGCAGACGCCCATCGGCAACTCTTGCAGGGTCTGGCGATGATAGCGGCGCAGGGCGTCGAGTTCGGCGGCCAGGCCGGTCAGGCGCGAGTGGTAGTCCTCGAGGCGGCTTTCGATGAAGTGGATGTCTTCGGTGACATAGTTTTCGCCGCCGGCCTTGTAGGGCAGGAAGGTCTCGACCATGTCCTGGGCCACGCTCGGTCCCATCAGGCCTGAGAGGTTGGCTTCGATGCGGTCGCGCAGGCGGCGCAAGGCGTACGGACGTCGTTCGTCGAAGGGCAGGTAGAGATCGCGCAGGGCCTGCTCGACCTCCTTCTGCGCGGCCTTGGCACCCAGCGGTTTAGCCAACTGGGTGGCGAATTCCTGGGGCGAGGCGGCGTGCAGTTCGCGGCGTTGCGGGCGGCGCACGTTGTCCACGGCGCAGGCTTCGGCGGCGCTGGCTTCTTCGGTGCTGGCATTGGTGAACAGCGAAATCAGGGTGAACATCAATACGTTGGCGGCCAGGGAGGCGATCGCGGCCATGTGCCAACTGGTGTCGTCGAGCACGTAGATCATATTCAGCAACGGGATATAGAAGCCCTGCAGGTTGCCGACCAGCGGTAGCAACATGGTCACCAGCCACACCAGGATCCCCGCCAGCAGCCCGGCGATGAAGCCGCGACGGTTGGCGGTCGGCCAATACAGCACAGACAATACGCCAGGCAGGAACTGCAGCGTGGCCACGAAGGCGACGATGCCGAGGTTGGCCAGGTCCTGCTCGGCACCCAGCAGCAGGTAGAACCCATAGCCGGCCATGATGATGGCGACGATCAGGGCCCGACGGGTCCACTTCAGCCAGCGGTAGATGTTGCCTTCGGCCGGCGGCTGGTACAGCGGCAGCACCAGGTGGTTCAGGGCCATGCCGGACAGGGCCAGGGTGGTGACGATGATCAGGCCGCTGGCGGCGGACAGGCCACCGACATAGGCCAGCAGTGCCAGGGCCTTGCTGTTGGCCGCGATGCCGATACCCAGGGTGAAATATTCCGGGTTGGTGGTGGCGCCGAGCTTCAGGCCGGCCCAGAGAATCAGCGGCACGGCCAGGCTCATCAGCAACAGGAACAGCGGCAGGCCCCAGCTGGCGCTGACCAGCGAGCGCGGATTGAGATTTTCGGTGAAGGTCATGTGGTACATGTGCGGCATGACGATCGCCGAGGCGAAGAACACCAGCAGCAGCGTGCGCCAAGGGCCTTCCTGCAACGGCGTGTGCAGGGCGGCGAGGGCGGTCTGGTTTTGCAACAGCCACAGCTCCAGCTGTTGCGGGCCGTCGAACACGCCATACAGCGCATAGAGGCCGACGCCGCCGAGGGCGATCAACTTGATCACCGATTCGAAAGCAATCGCGAACACCAGGCCTTCATGTTTTTCCCGGGTGGCGATGTGCCGGGAGCCGAAAAAGATCGTGAACAGCGTGATCAGGGCGCAGAAGCTCAGTGCCACGCGATGCTGGACCGGCTCGCGGGTGAGGATGCCGATGGAGTCGGCGACCGCCTGGATCTGCAACGCCAGCAGGGGCAGAACCCCGACCAGCATGAAAATCGTGGTCAGCGCGCCGGCCCAGGTGCTGCGAAAGCGGAAAGCGAACAGGTCGGCAAGGGACGACAGCTGATAGGTGCGGGTGATCTTCAGGATCGGATACAGCAACACCGGCGCCAGCAGGAATGCGCCCGAAACGCCCAGGTAGCTGGACAGGAACCCATAGCCATACTGGTAGGCCAGGCCCACGGTGCCATAAAAGGCCCAAGCACTGGCATAGACCCCCAGCGACAAGGTGTAGGTCAGTGGATGGCGAATGATCGCCCGGGGGATCATGCCCCGTTCGCTGACCCAGGCCACGCCGAACAGCACCGCCAGGTACGCGGCGCTGATCAGGATCATCTGGGTCAGGCTAAAGCTCATCGGCATCTTTTTGGCTCTGCAGGATGAAGGTCACGACGATCAGGATCAGCCAGAGCAGATAAGGGCGATACCAGGCGCCAGTGGCGTCGATCCACCAATCCATGATGGCCGGGGAAAACAGATAAATCCCCACTACCAGGAGCAGGACCAAGCGATAGATGTACATCCCGGCCTCTCTTTTTTATGCGCGTGCCCGAAAACGTGCGGCGATGGTAACGGATGGGTGCGCCACTGCAAGCACGATCACTGTAGCTGCGCCTCGGGCAGGCTCAGTGTGCGCGGGATCAGCAGGGCATCCCAGTGGGTTATGCCCCAGTCCAGCACTTCCCGTGGCGTGGCGTAGGCCAGTTCGGCGCCGGGTTTCTGCCCCAGTGCGCGCAGGGCCCGCAGCAACAAGGGGGTGGCCTGGTCTTCGCTCAAGGGCGGTGAGCGGTAGGACTTGCCGAGCTTGTTACCATCGGGCTGGGTAATCAGCGGGATGTGCAGGTAGCGCGGCTGGCGCAGGCCGAGCAGTTCCTGGAGGTAGAGCTGGCGCGGCGTCGAGTCCAGCAGGTCGGCACCGCGGACGATGTCGGTGATGCCTTGCCAGGCATCGTCCAGGACCACCGCCAGTTGATACGCGTACAGCCCGTCGCGGCGGCGAATCACGAAATCGCCGACATCCCGGCCCAGGTGCTGGTGGAACTCGCCCTGCACGCGGTCGATGAAGTGATAATCCAGTTCAGGCACGCGAATACGAATGGCGGCGTCTTCCGTGCCGTGTCCGGCATTGCGGCACAGCCCCGGATAAATGCCGTGGTACGGCTCCAGCTGTTTGCGCGAGCAGGTGCAGGCGTAGGCCAGACCCTGACTGAACAGGCGATTGAGCACTTCGGCATAGGCCTCGTGGCGGTCGCTCTGGCGGACCATCTCACCATCCCACTCGAAACCGTAGCTATCCAGAGCCTTGAGGATCGCCGCCTGGGCGCCGGGCTCTTCGCGGGGCGGGTCGAGGTCTTCCATGCGCATCAGCCAGCGGCCACCCACCGAGCGGGCGTCGAGGTAGGAGGCCAATGCGGCGACCAGCGAACCGAAATGCAGGTGGCCACTGGGCGTGGGGGCAAAACGCCCGATGTAGGTAGAGGCGGCGATGGCAGTCATAAGGGCAATATTACTTTTTCCAGGCTTGCGCCAACCACCCTGTGGGAGCGGGCTTGCTCGCGAAGAGGCCATCAGCCTCAACATCAATATAGGCTGATGCACCGCTTTCGTCGGAACGCCGCCCGGAGCAAGCCCGCTCCCACAGGGTTTCCTGCCGAAGCAAATATCAGAAACAAAAACGGAGCGTTCGCACGCTCCGTTCTTCGTTCAAGCCGCGATTATTTGCCGACTTGCTTTTCCTTGATTTCCGCCAGTGTCTTGCAGTCGATGCACAAGTCAGCGGTAGGACGGGCCTCAAGGCGCTTGACGCCGATCTCGATGCCGCAGGATTCACACCAGCCGTACTCTTCGTCTTCGATCAGCTGCAGCGTCTTGTCGATCTTCTTGATCAACTTGCGCTCACGATCGCGGGCTCGAAGCTCGAGAGCGAACTCTTCTTCCTGGCTGGCACGGTCTGCCGGGTCCGGGAAGTTGGCCGCTTCGTCCTTCATGTGGTCCACAGTCTTGTCGACACCTTCCATCAGCTCTTTTTTCCACTGATTCAGAACCTTGGTGAAGTGCTTGCGCATGGGCTCGCCCATGTACTCTTCGCCAGCTTTCTGAACATAGGGCTCGAAGCCGCTGATCGTCTGATTCGCTTGTTGCTTTGCTTGGGTGGACATGAAATAGACCGCCTCTACTCTTGTAATCCATCTGCGCAGGATTGCTCCATCACCGGCACCTGCCGGCCCTGCGGCTGCAAGCGGGCGAACTTACCAGATCAAATCAGACCGCGCTACTCCCGGATGTCGAGGGCGCAGCCCGCGGTGCTGGCAAATGCTGGCAAAGTGTTGCCTGGTGGCTCTGGAACCCGGCTCAATTAATGATTTTAGTCAAACCTGGGGCACTCGCTCAGTTCGTTTGTGGCCCGGGTCATATGGCCTCTGACCGCTTTAGGTTCTCGCTCGTTCCTGCGCTTGGGTAGAATCGATTCTTTTCCCTGTTGAAGGAAGGCCAATGGCTCAGTCCTACAGTGCCCGCAGTCGCGCGATCGAACCATTTCATGTCATGGCGTTGCTGGCGCGGGCCAATGAATTGCAGGCTGCCGGTCACGATGTGATCCACCTGGAAATCGGCGAACCGGACTTCACCACCGCCGAGCCGATCATCCGCGCCGGGCAGGCCGCGCTGGAAGGGGGCAAGACGCGCTACACCGCCGCCCGTGGCATTCCCGAGCTGCGTGAGGCCATTTCGGCCTTTTATCAGCAGCGTTATGGCTTGAACATCGACCCGCGCCGCATTCTCATCACCCCCGGTGGTTCCGGTGCGCTGCTGCTGGCCAGTGCCTTGCTGGTCGATCCAGGCAAACACTGGCTGCTGGCCGACCCGGGTTACCCGTGCAACCGGCACTTCCTGCGACTGGTGGAAGGCGCAGCGCAGCTGGTCCCGGTCGGACCGGACGTGCGTTATCAACTGACACCGGATTTGATCGCCCGGCATTGGGATCACGACAGCGTGGGCGCGCTGGTGGCTTCCCCGGCCAACCCGACCGGCACCATCCTCACCCGCGACGAGCTGGCTGGCCTGTCCCAGGCCATCAAGCAGCGCCACGGCCACCTGGTAGTGGACGAGATCTATCATGGCCTGACCTACGGCACCGATGCGGCCAGCGTGCTGGAAGTCGACGACAGTGCCTTTGTGCTAAATAGTTTTTCCAAGTATTTCGGCATGACCGGCTGGCGCCTGGGCTGGCTGGTAGCGCCGGACGCGGCGGTGGGCGAGCTGGAAAAGCTTGCGCAAAACCTCTACATCAGCGCGCCAAGCATGGCCCAGCACGCGGCGCTGGCCTGTTTCGAGCCGGCCACCATTGCGATCCTAGAAGAGCGTCGCGCCGAATTCGGTCGTCGTCGGGATTTCCTCCTGCCGGCCCTGAGAGACCTCGGTTTCGGCATCGCCGTCGAGCCGGAAGGTGCTTTCTACTTGTACGCCGATATCAGCAAGTTCGGCGGCGATGCCTTCGCGTTCTGCCGTCACTTCCTCGAAACCGAACATGTCGCCATCACCCCCGGGCTGGACTTCGGTCGTTATCAAGCCGGGCACCACGTGCGGTTTGCCTACACCCAAAACCTCGAACGCTTGCAGGAAGCGGTGGAGCGTATCGGTCGTGGCCTGCGGAGCTGGCAAGGCTGATGCGTTTTCATCCCCCTCTCGAAGAAGGTCGGTTGATTCGCCGCTACAAGCGTTTTCTCGCCGACATCGAAACCGTCGATGGCGAGTTGCTGACCATTCACTGCCCCAATACCGGCTCGATGCTCAATTGCCAGGTCGAAGGCGGCCAGGTCTGGTTCAGCCGCTCCAATGACCCCAAGCGCAAGCTGCCCGGCACCTGGGAAGTCGGCGAGACCCCGCACGGGCGCCTGTTCTGCGTGAACACCGGGCGGGCCAATGGCCTGGTCGAAGAGGCGCTGCGGGCGGGCGTGATCACCGAGTTGAACGGTTTCACCGAACTGAAACGCGAAGTTGCCTACGGCCAGGAAAGCAGTCGCATCGATTTCCGCCTCGATTTCCCAAGCGGACCAGCGTATGTGGAAGTCAAAAGCGTCACCCTGGGCTATGACGGCACGCTCGTGGCGGCGTTTCCCGATGCAGTAACCCAGCGCGGCGCCAAGCATTTGCGCGAATTGGCGCATCTGGCCCGGGACGGGATTCGCGCGGTGCAGTTGTATTGCGTCAATCTCACGGGCATCGAGGCCGTGCGGCCGGCTGAAGAGATCGACTCAGCCTACGCCCAGGCCTTGCGCGAAGCCGTGGCGTGCGGAGTTGAAGTGCTGGCCTACGGCGTACGCCTGAGCCATGAGGAGATGGTGGTGGACCGGCGTCTGCAGGTGTTGCTCGGCGGTTAGAGGCTGACCCAGATGCCCTGCGCGTCTTCGCGGCAATCGACACGGGTCAACGATTGCCCTGCGCAAGGGCCGGCGACACATTCGCCATCTTCGATCAGGAACAGGGCGCCATGGGTGGCGCACTGGATCAGGCTGTTGCTGGGGTCGAGGAACTGGTCGGGGCTCCATTCCAGTCCGACGCCACGGTGCGGGCAGCGGTTGATATAGACGTAGACCTGGCCGCCCCGGCGCACGGCGAACAGCCTCTGGCCGTCAATGTCGAAACCGCGGCTGCTGGCATCGGCCAACTCGATGCCGGTACAGAGAAATTTCATGCTGATCCTCAAATGGCGCAATTGCCCGGTGCGAGCAGAACTCAGGTGCTCAGGATACTTGGCGCAGCGCCGGATGACTTTTCCACAGGCAAAAAAAGACCCGGCAAGAGCCGGGTCAAATAACCGTGATTAGCCTGATGAGGAGATAATCTGAGAGTCCGAACCAAGGGCTTTTCAGAAGATCGACCAGTCTCGCGACCAGTTGTGATAATAATATCGATTCTCATTACCAAGTCAACAGGTGATTTTCCATTTCTTCGATTCCTGTCGCACGCTCGTTCCAAGTCCTTGTATTCATTGAGCTCTGCCTGTCGTTTTCAGTGCCATCAGTTGTGTAACCTGTTTATTCAGCAGGTCGATACGGCGGGCCATGCTCTCGATCAGGCAGCTGGCAATCTTCGGATTGCTCTGGGTGAGGCTCAGGAACTGGTCCTTGGGAATACGCATTATGGTGCTTGGTTCGCTGGCGATGACCGTAGCGCTGCGTTTCTCGCCGGTAAACACCGCCATGGCGCCGAAAATCTCGTCCTTGGGCACATCGCCCACTTTGAATCCATCGACAAATGCTTCGGCGTGACCCTCGATGATCACGAACACATGGTCCGCCTCATCGCCCTGATGGATCAGCGTTTCGCCGCTGGCGACGCGCTGGAAGCCGTTGGTGGCGCGAAATTCCGGTTGCTTGAGGCGTGCTACGGCATCGGACAGCAGGGCCGTCTGGCCCGCCATGTATTGCAGGAACAGTTCCGAGCGGGTCGGGTCGGCGTAGATGTGCTGGAACACCTGCGATCGAAGGTAGGGCGTCAGCGCCAGGGGCGTCTTGCTGCACAGGCGACAGCGCGGCAACCCCGCGTCCTGGCGCAGGCCGATCAGGTCGCCCTGGCGCAGATAGAACAGTGCGCGATCATCGATGCATCCGTGCAATCGACCGCTGTCCAGCATGTACAGCTGGTCGCTGGGTAGCGCCGCGGCGAGGTCGTCGATGGCAGGAAACTCGACGGCGGGCCCACTCGGTGCCAACCCCTGCAACAGGCGGGCAGGGAGGTTTTGCAGTCGATTGATCAGTGTTTCGGCGTAAGCCGGTTGTTCCCCGAGTAAGTACATGGCGAGCGGTACTCGTTCAATTCTTGTGGCGTGACGAGATGGCTTCGAGCTGTTTGTTCAAGGCTTCCTTGCGTTCGGCGGGAATGTCGTTCCAGTGCACGTCCATCAACGCGCCTTCGATTGCGTACAACAACACCTTGGACGCCCGAAACCCGCGCGTGCGCACGGCCCGATAGGCATCCACCGCCCCCAGGCGACGCAAGTCCGAGGCGCTGTGGATGCCCACGGCATGCAGCCACTGCGCCGACGTCTTGCCAAGATTCTTCAGGTGTTGCAGTTCATCATTCATCAAGCCTCCTTGCGATGGCCGAATGGTGCGTGGGCAAGCTTCTGAGGAGTGTAGCCATCAGTAGGAAAAGCGTGATTGTTTGCTCGTTTTTGACGCAAACGCTTCTAAGAGGGTGCAGGCGCGAGTGCTTCGAAAAGCTGCGAAGAGGAGGGTAAGGATGATAAAAACGATAGAATTTCAGGCAAAAAAGCACGCAGTCAAGCGCGAGGCGAGGGCGCTGGACTTGTCAATTCAGACGGGCGATCAGCGGGTGCGATAACGCAGGCGCGTACCGAAGTTCATCGACATCAGGATTTCGTCGGCGCTCAGTTCCACCGGGAAGTAGGCGCCGGAAATCTGCGCGTGGGCGAGGCTCGCCCCTTCAAGCGATGCGTTGCGAAAATCGATGCCGCGCAAATCGGCGGAGCGGAAATAGGCGTCGGTGAAGTCGATGCCGTCGGCGTTCAGTTCGCGCAGGTCCAGGCCGCGGAAATCACCACCGACCATGTCGATAGGCCCTTGCTCGGGGCGTTCTTTATTGAAGCCCGCGATGTCGTCTTTGTGCAGCAAGGCGTAGAGCGGGGTGTCGAGCAGTTTCGGTTGGCTCATTTTGCGTCACCTGTTGGATTCATGACGCGAGTGTAGTGCCACTATCTAAAAGCCGCGAAGCCGGGGCAGGCTTCACGGCCCAAAGGTTTGCTTACAGTCCCGGCAGGCGCTGGCGAATCTGTTCGACCACCGTGTCGAGGGTGCCGCTTTCATTGGTCTGTACGCGCTTGCTGCAGAGAATCTCTGCAGGCGTCAACGCTTCACGGCTGGCTTGCTGGGCTTCGATCACGGCCAGGGTAGCGTCGGACGGATCCTTTTTGTCGACCTGGCGCAGGGCCAGCCAGCTCTCGATCACTGCTTGCGGTGCATTGCAGTCTAGGATCAGGAACGGTGCGCCGGTTGCCTCGGCCACTTTCGCCGCGCTGTCGCGCTGCGCATGCTTGAGGTAAGTGGCGTCGACCACCACCGGGAACCCGGCGTGCAGGATCACTGCGGCAATGTCGTGCAGGCGCTGGTAGGTCGCGGCGCTGGCGTCAGCGCTGTAAATGCCGGCCTGCAGGTCATTGGCCACGGTTTGCTCGCCGAACAGGCGTTTGCGTTCGACATCGGAGCGCAGGCGAATCGCCCCCAGTGCTTCCACCAGGCGCATCGCCACGTGGCTTTTGCCCACGGCGGACACACCGTGGGTGATGGCCATGAATCGCGAAGGGATGGTGCTGTAGCTTTCCGCCAGGTTGGCGTAGTTGCGGTATTGGCGCAGTGTCGTGGCGCGCTGCACCGGGGTCGCCTCGGCCGGCATGCTGAACAGGCTGACCTTGGCGCGAACCAGGGCGCGGTAGGCCTTATAGAAGTTGAGCAGTTCCAGGCCCTGGTAATCGCCGGTCAGCTCCAGGTATTGGCTGATGAAGCGACGGGCCAGGCACTTCAGGCCGCGGTCTTCGAGGTCCATCGCCAGGAACGCGGTGTCGGCGTACACGTCGGTGAAGCGGAACGGTTCGTTGAATTCGATGCAGTCGAAGATCACGACCTGGCCGTCAATCACCGTAGCGTTGCCCAAGTGGATATCACCGTGGCATTCGCGAATGAAACCCTCGGCCTTGCGCTGGCTGAACAGTGGCTTGAGGCGTTCGAAGCTGCTGTCGGCCCAGGCCTGCAGGGCGTCCAGTTGCAGCAGGTCGGCCTTGTCGCTGAGGAAGGGGCGAATCTGCTCGAAGTTTTGCCGCACAGGGGCCATGACACTGTCCGGGGTCCCGGCTTCGTGTTCTGCCGGCACGCGCGGTGCGTCAAGGTGGAAGCGGGCGATCTGGTCAGCCATCTGGTCGACGTGCGCGGGCGTCAATTCGCCGTTGGCTTGCAGCGTGCTGAGCAAACCGTCCTGGCCAAACTGGCGCATTTTCAGGGCGTACTCGATGGCAGGACCTTCGCCGCCCAGTTGCGGTGCTTCGGCGCTACCGGTGATCGGCAGCACTTCGAGATAAAGATCCTGGGTCAGGCGCTGGTTCAGGCGCAGCTCTTCAGCGCAGAAATGCCCGCGAGCCTCGAGGGTGGTGAAGTCGAGGAAGCCGAAGTTCATCGGCTTCTTCACTTTATAAGCAAAGGGGCCGGTAAGCACGACCCAGGAAATGTGGGTCTCGATGACCTTGAATCCATCTACAGGATGCGGGTAGAGGGCCTTGTTTTGCAGGGCGGCGATCAGGGACTGGCTCACAGGCGATCCTTAAGAGTCGGAAAAAATTCAGGTCGTCATTATGGCGTCTAGCCAGCCTAACGCAAACTTGCGGGCCTCCTGTTGAGTATGAATAAAGTGCGTATAATCCGCCGCCATGACTCGTACTCGATCCCCCCGTACCCCAAAAAAACCACCCTCCAGAGGCCTGCGGCCCTGGCTGGGCTGGGCCCTTAAACTCAGCCTGGTCGGCCTCGTGGTGCTGGCCGGGTTCGCCGTGTACCTCGATGCCATCGTGCAGGAGAAGTTCTCCGGCAAGCGCTGGACCATTCCGGCCAAGGTCTACGCGCGCCCGCTCGAGCTGTTCGTCGGACAAAAGCTGAGCAGGGACGATTTTCTCACCGAGCTCGATGCCTTGGGCTATCGACGTGAAAGCGTGGCCAACGGTCCGGGCGCGGCGTCGGTCAACGGCAATACCGTCGATCTGAATACCCGTGGCTTCCAGTTCTATGAGGGTATGGAGCAAGCGCAGCCGGTGCGTGTGCGCTTCTCGGGTGATTACGTGGCCGAGCTGTCGTCGACCAAAGGCTCGAAGTTGTCAGTGGTGCGTCTGGAGCCGCTGCTGATCGGCGGCCTGTACCCGAAAAACCTCGAAGACCGGATCCTGATCAAGATCGACCAGGTGCCGCCGTATCTGCTCGAAACCCTGGTCGCTGTCGAGGACCGTGATTTCTATCACCACTTTGGTGTTTCGCCGAAGTCGATCGCCCGTGCGATCTGGGTCAACGGTTCGTCGGGCCGCATGCGCCAGGGTGGCAGTACCCTGACTCAACAGCTGGTCAAGAACTTCTACCTGACCAACGAGCGCAGCCTGAGCCGTAAGCTGACCGAAGCGATGATGGCGCTGCTGCTCGAACTGCACTACGACAAGCGTGAAATCCTCGAGGCTTACCTCAACGAGGTGTTTGTCGGCCAGGACGGTCAACGCGCGGTGCACGGTTTCGGGTTGGCCAGCCAGTTCTTCTTCAGTCAGCCTCTGGCCGAGCTCAAGCTGCATCAGGTGGCCTTGCTGGTCGGCATGGTCAAGGGGCCATCCTCCTACAACCCGCGCCGCTATCCGGAGCGTGCACTCGAGCGGCGTAACCTGGTGCTCGATGTGCTGCAGGAACAGGGCGTTGCCACGGCCGAGCAAGTCGAAGCGGCGAAGAAAATGCCGCTGGGCGTGACCAAGCGCGGCAGCCTGGCGGACAGCTCGTTCCCTGGCTTCCTGGACCTGGTCAAGCGCCAGCTGCGCGAAGATTACCGCGACGAAGACTTGACCGAGGAGGGGCTGCGGATCTTTACCAGCTTCGATCCGATCCTGCAGATGAAAGCCGAAGCGTCGGTCAATGACACCTTCAAGCGCCTCTCCGGCCGCAAGGGTTCGGATGATGTCGAGGCGGCCATGGTCGTGACCAACCCGGAAACCGGTGAGGTGCAGGCGATGATCGGCAGTCGCCAGGCCAGCTTTGCCGGGTTCAACCGGGCGCTGGACGCGGTGCGGCCGATCGGCTCGTTGATCAAGCCGGCGGTTTACCTGACGGCGCTGGAAAAACCCAGCCAGTACACATTGACCAGTTGGCTGTCGGATGAGTCCTTCTCGGTCAAGGGCGCGGACGGCCAGGTCTGGAAACCACAGAACTACGATCGCCGCTCCCACGGCACGGTTTTCCTTTATCAAGGGCTGGCGCACTCCTACAACCTGTCGACCGCGCGCCTGGGCCTGGCCGTGGGCGTGCCGAATGTCCTCAAGACACTCGGGCGCCTGGGTGTCAGCCGCGAGTTCCCGGCCTTCCCGTCGATGTTGTTGGGTGCCGGCGGCATGACCCCGATCGAAGTGGCAACCATGTACCAGACGCTCGCCAACGGTGGTTTCAATACGCCAATGCGCGGGATTCGCAGTGTATTGACGGCTGAAGGCGAGCCGCTCAAGCGCTATCCGTTCCAGATCCAGCAGCGATTCGACCCGGCGTCGATCTACCTGATCCAGAGCGCGATGCAGCGGGTCATGCGCGAGGGTACCGGCAGCTCGGTTTACAACGTGTTACCAAAGACTTTGACCCTGGCCGGCAAGACCGGGACCAGTAACGACTCGCGGGACAGTTGGTTCGCCGGGTTCAGTCAGGACTTGCTGGCGGTGGTCTGGTTGGGGCGCGACGATAACGGCAAGACCCCGTTCACCGGTGCCACCGGTGCGTTGCAGGTCTGGACCAGCTTCATGCGCAAGGCCGATCCGTTGCCGCTGGACATGCCGCAGCCGGATAATATCGTTCAGGCCTGGGTCGATTCGCGCACCGGACAAGGTTCCGACGCCGGTTGCCCGGGCGCCGTGCAGATGCCGTATATTCGCGGCAGCGAACCGCCTCCCGGTGCCGCTTGCGGTGGCGAAAGCCCTTCCGGCGAAACGGTGATGGATTGGGTCAAGGGCTGGATGAATTAAGCAAAGAGGGTTTCAAGTGAACAAGTGGTTGATTCCAGCGGTTACCGCCGTGGCTTTGCTCAGCGGCTGCTCCACGGTGCAGCGCGGCTCGATTCCGGTGGAGGACTCCGGCACCAGGGTTTCCAACAGCGAGCGCGTATCGGCGAACGGCGGATACCGTCAGACGACGGTGCAACGTCCTGTGCAATCCAGGCCTCAGGAGATTCCACAAGGCGATACCGGTGTGGTCGTGATGGTGCCGGGTGGTGGTGCGGTGGCGTCGGCACCGATCAGCACTGGTCCAATTACTCCGGGACCCATTACTCCAGGACCAATAACGCCAGGCCCGATCGACACGTCGCCGGTGCAGTCGGCACCGGTCAATCAGGGCAGCTACAGCATGCCGTCGACGCCGAGCGGGATTCCGTCGGCCAGTAGTTCCGGTGGCCTGTCCGCCGACGAGCAACTGGACGGTCCGGTACTGGCCCTGTTGACCACGGCTCAGCAGCAACAGGCCAGCGGCGACCTCAATGGCGCTTCGTCCAGCCTCGAACGTGCCCAGCGTGTGGCCCCGCGTGAGCCGCAAGTGCTGTATCGCCTGGCACAAGTGCGCATGGCCCAAGGCGATGCGCCGCAAGCCGAGCAATTTGCCCGCCGTGGCCTGACCTTCGCCAACGGCCGTCCGGCACTTCAAGCCAGCCTGTGGGAGCTGATCGCCCAGGCGCGTGAGAAGCAGGGCGACTCTTCGGGCGCGGCACTGGCTCGTCAGAAAGCCAAGGTAACGTCGTAATGGATGCACGCTTTCTAAAAATCGCCGATCAGCTACTGCTGATCGAGCGTGAATTGCGCGTGCAAGGGTGGTGGGACGAAGTTCCACCCTCCGCTGAAGCGCTGTCCAGTGTTGAGCCGTTTTCGGTCGATACACTGGACTTCGAGCAGTGGCTGCAATGGATCTTCCTGCCGCGCATGAAGATGATCCTCGAGCAGGACCTGCCATTGCCGAATGCATCGGGCATCCAGGAGATGGCGGAAATGGTCTTTGCCGGACGCAATGTCCAGGGCCGGGATCGCCAGCTACAGGTGTTGCTCAAAGAGTTCGATCAACTGATCACTGCCTCCCGCTAACCCCGACCTGTGGGGCCTGCGGGAACCTGTAGGAGCTGTCTCGTGGAACGAGGCTGCGATCTTTTCAAAGATCAAAAGATCGCAGCCTCGTT